>CAXRDL010000054.1:0-73047 GCA_964229535.1 Flavobacteriaceae bacterium
ATCCTCGTAAACCTTACGCGCGATGTTGCTTGGAACGGCAAAGGAATATCCAATAAATGTTCCCATGCCATTGCTTGTAATGGCAGTATTGATTCCGATCAAATCGCCATTGGTATTGACCAAAGCACCCCCACTATTTCCGGAGTTTACAGCAGCATCGGTTTGTATAAAGGATTGATTTGTTGCGTCATATGGATTCAAATCACGTGCCTTCGCACTGATGATTCCAGCAGTAACCGTTGAGTTTAAATTGAATGGATTACCGACTGCAAGTACCCACTCGCCAATTCGCGTTTGGTCAGAGTCGGCAAAGCGCACAAAAGGAAATGGGTCATTTCCGATAATTTTAAGCACCGCAATATCTGAGCTCGGGTCTGTGCCAATCAAATCAGCAGAAAACACACGGTTGTCATTGGTTGTAACTTCGATTTGGTCTGCATCTTCAATCACGTGATTGTTAGTGATCAAGTACCCGTCAGGCGAAACAATGACTCCAGACCCCATCCCGATGCGGGGATAGTTTTTTGGCGAACTGTAAAAAAGATCCCATAAACTATAGGATTGTGAACTGCTTTTGCCCGTATTTGTAATGTGAACGACTGCGTCAATGGTGCGGCTAACGGCCACTGTAAAATCTGTATTTTCTGCAGAATCCCGGACCACAATTGGCGATTCATAGGACGTTTGCACCATAGGTGTTGCTTGTGGGGTAACAATTATTTCTTTTGTAGATAACGCAAAATGATATGCACCGATCAGTATTCCTGCCGCACATAATGAAATGAAAAAGTGACGTATTAAAGAAGGCATAACGATTATTTTTTTAACAAAATTAGCAGATATCGTGCCATGTTTTCATTTTTTAACTTCATTTTAACATCCTTTTTATCCATGAAAATTAAGCGATATATTTACACCGTGAATATTCCGTTTTTTAAATATCAAGGCACTGGAAACGATTTTGTGATGATTGATAGTCGCATGGGTGTATTTCCATTGGAAGACAAACAGCGTATTGCTGCAATTTGTGACAGACGTTTTGGTGTAGGTGCTGATGGGGTTATCGTACTCCAAAATCACAATACAGCCGATTTTGTGATGCATTATTTTAATGCGGATGGTCAGCTTGGTTCGTTTTGTGGAAATGGGGGAAGGTGTGTCGTTGCTTTTGCGAAGCATTTAGGGATTATTGACAAACAAACAAATTTTGCTGCTTTTGATGGGTTCCATGATGCCACGATCAGCGGAAACATTGTTTCGCTTTCTATGCGAGATGTCGATCATGTACAGACGTATCCTACTCATACTTTTTTGGATACAGGCTCTCCTCATCATATTGAGTTTGTCAAAGAGACCAAGAATCTAGATGTACGTACACAAGGTGCATTGATTGCCCACAACGATTCCTATGGTGAAGAAGGGACGAATGTAAACTTTGTAGAGGTTGGAGAAGCTAGGGAAATTCAGGTACGCACGTTTGAAAGAGGTGTTGAAAATGAAACCTTATCCTGCGGCACTGGAGTTACTGCGGCTGCTTTGGCAGCATTTTCTACGGGCAAAGTCACAAATAGTAAAATTGAAGTTCACACGCTTGGCGGTGTTTTGACCGTGTCTTTTACCCCTAATGGTAAAGGGTTTTCAGACATTGTTTTGACTGGCCCCACAGAGCTTGTTTTTTCAGGAACACTAGAGCTTTAATCAATGCTACAATCCATAAAACGTTCTATCCGATTTGCGCTGATTGGTACTGGAATCATCTTTTTCTCAGTATTGACCGTTTTTTATTTTCCCAACATAAAAGCTGCAGATACGAGTCAATCCATTTTTGTTCCAACTGGCACATCATTTGCAAAATTAAAAGAGATATTGGAACCTCATTTGAGAAGTACAATTACGTTTTCATTGGCTGCAAAAGCCAAGCGGTTTGACACCCCTCGTATTGGACACTTTGTGCTGAAACCCAGTATGGGTAATCAGCAAATCATCAATGCCTTGCGTTCTGGAAACACACCAATACAAGTTGTGTTTAACAACCAGCAAACCATCGCGCATCTTGCCGGTCGTGTTGCAGAGCAATTAGATTTGGATAGCTTGTCTTTAATGAAGGAAATAGAGAGTCGGTATTTTATGGAGTCGGTAAACTTGAACCGAGAAGAATTGTTGAGTCTGTTTTTGCCAAATTCTTATGAAATGTATTGGAATATCTCTGCTGCTGAGTTTTGTCAGCGCATGCAAAGAGAAAATGATTTGTTTTGGAATGAGAGTAGGGAGTCAAAACGGAAGCGACTTAAAATGGGTCGTGCTGAAGTGATTACCCTAGCGGCTATTGTGAATGAAGAATCACGAAAAGTGGATGAACGCCCTCGAGTCGCAGGGGTTTATCTCAACCGTTTGCGCAGAGGAATGAAGTTGCAAGCTGACCCAACAGTTGTCTATGCCATGAAACGTCAAGCCAATGATTTTGACTTGGTAGTTCGAAGGGTGCTGTATAAAGATTTGGAAATCAAATCGCCCTACAACACCTATAAATATCGCGGATTACCTCCTGGGCCAATCACCATGCCAGATATTAGTTCGGTCGATGCTGTGTTGAACGCCGAATCCCACGACTACCTCTTTTTTGTTGTTGATCCCAAAAATCCAGGATACCATTTATTTGCGAGTACCTACAGCGAGCACCTCGCTAATCGAAAAGTGTATGTACGCTGGTTAAATGAAAATCGGATTATGCGCTAGGCCTTAAAAACAAAAAAATACTTGGTCGTTTGTGAAGATCGAGTTGGTTTGTTTTCCAATTTTTTACGGTTTTTGTCTGTATGAACTCTGTTGGTAAACTTAAATCACAGGCGACACTGAGATAGGTGTTTGGCGATAAATGATTGATCAACAATTCAAAACAACGGCTGTTTCGATATGGTGTTTCTATAAAAATCTGAGTTTGGTTGTTATTAGATGAGATTCGTTCAAAATTTTTGATGGCTTGTTTACACGATTGTTTATCAATCGGAAGATATCCATTGAAAGCAAATTGTTGGCCATTGAGTCCAGAAGCCATCAGCGCTAAAAGAATCGAGGACGGCCCTACTAACGGTTGAACAGGGACCTTGGATTGGTGTGCAAGAAGTACCAAATCAGCACCAGGATCAGCTATCCCTGGACAACCAGCATCCGTTATAAGAGCCATGTTGTTGCCAGACAAACATGGGCTTAGCATTTGCAACAGTTCTTGTTGAGATGTGTGTTTATTTAAGATTTGCACATCGATTTCGTTCTGAGATTTTTCAGGGCACCATCGCTTGATATACGCTCGACCAACTTTTTCTTTTTCAAAAATAAAATGTTGGGTAGTATGTATGACGACACGAATGGAATGTGACATTACATCTTGCGGCGAAATATCACCAAGTGTATTTGGGATTAGAAACAGTTTGCCAATGGCTTTATTCATGGTTTCCTTTCCATTGTTCTGCTATGCGATGACATGCCGTTTTTACAAGATCAAAAATATTCTTGAACCCCTCATCGCCTCCATAATACGGATCGGGTACAGGACGCATTCCCAAGCCAGCAGCTTCACAGAGCAATTCAACTTTATCAATGTCATCTTGGTGCTTTGCTTTTGCAATCACGTCTCTGTAGTTCTGCCGATCCATCACGAAGATATGATCGAATTTGGTAAAGTCACTGGATTGAAACTGACGCGCACTTTGATGGCTAATGTCAATCCCATTGTCTTGTGCAACTTGAATGGATCTTGGGTCGGGTGGGCTACCAATATGGTATGAGCCAGTACCAGCCGAATCGATAAAAGAGTTTGGTAAAATATCAGCCATAATTCCATGAGCGATTGGGGAACGACAAATGTTTCCCAAGCAGACCATAAGGATTCGCTTGGACATGAAATTTAACTTGAGAATTTCTTCGTCAGGTCTTCTACGTACTTACGGAATTGTTTATCGGTAAAGGCGAGGTTGTCTACCGTTTTACAAGCGTGGAGAACAGTGGCGTGATCCCGGTGTCCAATTTGCTGCCCGATATTTGCAAGGGATGCTTTGGTGAGTTTTTTTGCAAAAAACATCGCCAATTGGCGAGCTTGAACGATATGACGCTTACGGGTTTTAGACTGCAGTGTAGTCACATCCATTTGGAAATAATCTGATACTACCTTCTGGATGTAATCTATAGAAATTTCACGTTTGGTGTTTCTCACAAATTTCTCAACTACTCTTTTGGCAAGCTCGGGAGTCACTTCAAGTTTGTTGAAAGACGATTGAGCGATTAACGAAATAATAGCTCCTTCAAGCTCACGAATATTTGTTTTGACTGACTTGGCAACATAAGATATAATTTCGTCTGAAAGCTCAACACCATCTCTATATAGTTTGTTTTTCAAAATCGAAACACGCGTCTCATAATCGGGCTTTTGAAGCTCTGCCGAAAGCCCCCACTTAAAGCGAGAGAGTAATCGCTGCTCAATGTCTTGCATGTCAACAGGTGCTTTATCGGAAGTGAGTATGACTTGTTTGCCGTTTTGGTGTAAATGATTAAAAATGTGAAAGAAGACATCTTGCGTTCCAGATTTTCCTGATAAAAACTGTACGTCATCAATTATTAATATATCGATTAGTTGGTAGAAGTGAATGAAGTCATTTCTATTGTTTTTCTTTATGGCATCAATGTATTGCTGAGTAAATTTTTCAGCTGAAATATAGAGTACAGTTTTTTCAGGATAATTTTCTTTGACTTGAACTCCGATCGCATGTGCTAGGTGAGTTTTACCAAGCCCAACTCCTCCGAAAATGAGAAGGGGATTAAATGAAGTGCCACCAGGACGATTCGCTACAGCAATTCCTGCAGATCGAGCAAGCCTGTTCGAGTCACCTTCAAGAAAGTTGTCAAAGTTATAGTTTGCGTTTAATTGGGATTCAATTTTTAGGTTACGGATCCCTGGAATGATAAATGGGTTTTTGAGTTCCGATGTTTGCCCTTGACTTGGCGCCTCAATGTTTTGCGGGTGAATCCCTGTACGACTGCTACTGGGGATCTTTTGTGTAAAGGGCAACTTACTCCCATAGGTATTCTCCATTCGTATAATGTAGACCAAGCGACCATCATCTCCAAGCTCTTTATGGAGAGCAGTTTTTAAGATTTTGATGTAGTGTTCTTCAATCCACTCGTAAAAAAATTTGCTAGGAACCTCGATATTGAGGGCGTTGTCTTTCAGCTTGACAGGAACGATTGGATTAAACCAAGTTTTGAAAGCTTGAGGGTCAATATTATCCTCAACGAAGCTTAAGCATTTTTTCCAAACGGATTCAGCAGTTTGCTGCATTCTTTGTTGTCTTAACAGTTGTTTTTAGGTTGTTAGAAGTGGAGCAATTGGTTAAAAGCTTATGTCAAAACTTTGAAACAAATATGCATGTAAAAAATTTGAAAAAAAAACTTTTTTGGTATTGAATTTTTAGAAACTTTTATGCATATTATGAACGCACCTTAAAATCGCATTTTGTAAGAAAAAACTTATTATGTTTAAGAAAAAATTTGTCTGTCAATTGACAACTCGTTATGCCGAAACCGATCAAATGGGTGTGATCCACCACGGTACTTACGCAACCTACTTTGAACTAGCTCGGATTGAGTGGTTGCGGTCTCTGGTGTTGAGCTATGCCAAGCTAGAAACACAGGGAATTTTATTACCGGTATTGTCACTATCAACAGAATTCAAACACCCTCTTTACTTCGAAGATCAGATCCAAATCGAGATCTGTTTGGATAGCGATCCAACCTCAATTATTGATTTTTCTTATCAAATTTTCAATCAAGACAAAGTGCTTTGTACGATAGCCAAAACCCGCCTTGCTTTTATGAATGCAGAGACTCGAAAAATCATGCGATGCCCCGAGGTGTTTCTCAATGCGCTTGGTGATTAACCCATTGCTTTAAAACATCCCCTTCTAAGGTTGTTGTTGTGTTTGGTTTCGCTAAAAACGATGTAGTATTTGGTGCAGTAATTCCATTCCCAAATTCCTCTTGTCCTGTGAACACTCTGGCCTCATCCCACAATTCAGAATCAATAAAATGTTGAAGTGTGATAGAGCCACCCTCAACAATCATGGATTGAATCCCTTTTTGAACTAAAGTCTTGAGGATTTGCTGTAATCCATTTGCGGAAAAATCAATAGCTACATATTCAATATGGTCTTCCGTCCGACCTTTATTGGCAGTAAACACAATGACCTTTTGGTCTGGATTGAAGAGTTTCGCTTTGCGATCCACTTCTTCTTTTGGGTCAATTAACACTCGTATTGGGGAAGGACCTTTGTGTAGTCTGGTGGTCAATGCGGGGTTATCATCCAATGCGGTTTGTTTCCCGATTAAAATCGATTGTTCTTCAGCTCGCCATTGATGTGCTAAAGTTCGGGATAAAAGATTGCTAATCCACACTGGCTCGTTTGTCGTTTTGGTTTTAGGTGCAAGAAATCCATCTGCAGTCTCTGCCCACTTTAATATAATGTAAGGGCGTTGCTTTTCAATCGTTGTGACAAATCGTTTGTTTAATTCTCTGCATGCGTCAACTTCAATTCCGACATCAACGCGTACACCAGCATGACGTAGTTTTTGGATGCCCCTTCCATTTACCTTTTCAAAAGGGTCTTGCATGCCAACAACGACATGGCGAATCCCACTTTGAATAATCAAATCTGTGCAAGGCGGTGTTTTTCCATGATGACTACATGGTTCTAAATTGACATACAAAGTGGAATCAGCCAATAAGGATTGATCGGATACTGAACGGATTGCGTGCACCTCGGCATGTGCTTCTCCGGATTTTTGATGCCAACCAGAACCAATGACTTGTCTGTTGTACACGACCACAGAACCTACCAAGGGGTTTGGGTATGTATTGCCGAGCCCTTGCTCGGCAAGGGCGATACATTTGTTCATAAATTTGGACGCACTCATACCAAATTTCATTGTACATTTAGATAACAAAAATAAGCTAAACAAATGGCAACAGACCAATGGGAAATTCGTTTGGTCCGTCAATCAGATAATCACATCCTGGCTCGGGTGCTCAGAGAGGTGCTTATCGAAATGAATGTTCCTAAGCAAGGCACTGCTTTTGCTGACCCTGAACTCGATGCAATCTATAATGCTTATTCAGTAGAGAAAGCAAATTATTGGGTTGTTTGTCTTGGCAATCATATAAAGGGAGGTGCTGGTATTGCCCCATTGCATGACGGCCCGAGTGGGTATTGTGAGCTACAGAAAATGTATTTTCTTCCCGACGCAAGAGGGAAAGGGCTGGGGAATCAAATGATTCAAAAATGCCTGACAAAAGCCAAATCTTATGGTTTTACAGATTGCTATCTAGAAACCATGCCCAACATGATTGATGCGCAAAAGTTGTACAAAAAATGGGGATTCACCTATATCGACCATCCTCTGGGAAATACAGGTCATTGCTCATGCCCGGTTTGGATGGTTAAATCCCTTCGAGATGACAATTAAAGCGTTTCGACAGAACTTTAACAAAAGCTTGGCGTCCCTGTACCCAACTGTGGAAATTGATTCTCTTTTTTTTCAATTGATGGAACATGTGCTCAACATCGGTCGTGCGGAAATTATATTGAACATCAATACAGAGTTGAATCAAGATGTTGAGAATGACGTCGTTCAATTTATGAACAGACTTGAGAAAAAAGAACCAATACAATATATAATTGGACAAACAAGTTTTGCGGGAATACCAATTCATCTCAATCACCATGTTTTGATTCCAAGACCTGAAACCGAGAGTTTGGTGTATTGGATTAAAAGTCGAGAGCCAGACGACTTAGCCATTTTAGACATTTGCTCGGGAAGTGGTTGCATTGCATTTGCCCTTGAAAATCATATCAATGCCAGGGTTACCGCTTGGGATATTTCAAACAAAGCTTTGACAGTTGCCAAGCAAACTGCTGCCTCGATCGGTTCAAATGTCAGCTTTTCGCAAGTCGATATTCTAAAACAGATTCAAACCCAAGATCGATGGGACGTCATTGTGTCAAACCCACCTTATGTTTTGGAGGTGGAGAAGCCACAAATTCACGCAAATGTACTTGAATATGAACCCCACTTGGCATTATTTTCCTCAAGAGAAGACCCAATACAGTTTTATCGTGCAGTTATCCAATTTGCAGAGCTGCATTTATGTCCAGGTGGACGACTGTATTTTGAACTCAATCCCAAGACTGCTAAAGCGGTGATTTCTCTTTTAAAAACGATGGATTTTATCGATATTGTGGTCGAAAATGATATGCAAAACCAAGCTCGAATGTTGGTTGCGAAAACGACGAAATGAAAGAGGTCAAAGAGCAAATATTGGCATTACGCAAAGCACTGCATGATCATAATTACAGATATTATGTTCTCGATGACCCCATCATTAGTGACTATGAGTTTGATCAGAGTTTACGGAAACTTGCTGCTTTAGAAAAGCAATACCCCGAATATCATGATCCCAATTCGCCTAGCTTGCGTGTGGGGGGTGGGGTTACCAAAGATTTTCCGACGGTGGTTCACGAATTCCCAATGTATTCTTTAGACAATGCATATAGCAAGCAAGAACTCCTTGATTGGGAAAAACGTGTTCAAAAAGGACTTGGAACAGATGAGGTTTCATACACTTGCGAATTGAAATATGATGGTGCTTCGATTAGTTTGACCTACGACCGTGGTGTGTTGGAAAGAGCTGTAACAAGAGGAGACGGCACACAGGGGGATGATGTTACCCAAAATATTCGCACCATTCCTACAGTTCCGCTTGAATTACGCGGAGACTTTAAAGAACGTTTCGCAATTCGTGGTGAGATTATTCTCCCTATTGATGGATTTAATAAAATGAATGAACAGCGAATTGCCGAAGGAGAAGAACCTTATCGAAATCCGCGAAACACTGCTTCGGGAAGCTTAAAATTGCAAGACAGTGCGTTGGTTGCGGCAAGGCCTCTTCAGTGCTTTTTGTATCAAATGATTGCTAATCGCACGTTATTTTCGACCCAGATTGAGAGTTTACAAGCTGCACATAATATGGGATTTCATGTCCCAGAACATCATACACTTGCACCAACGATTGAGGATGTCATTCGATTTATCACACATTGGGATAAAGAGCGTACAAATCTCCCTTATGAAATCGATGGTGTAGTGGTAAAAGTGAATGACATTGCACAACAAGATGAATTGGGCTACACATCCAAGTCTCCACGCTGGGCAATTGCCTACAAGTTTAAGGCAGAGAGCACCTATGCAACTTTGGAGTCTGTGCAATTTCAAGTCGGTCGTACGGGGGCAATCACGCCCGTTGCCATATTATATCCTGTTGTTTTAGGGGGAACGGTGGTCAAGCGAGCATCTCTGCATAATGCAGATCAAATCGAAAAACTTGACTTGTACTACGGGGACTCTGTTGCAATCGAAAAAGGAGGGGAGATCATCCCAAAAATTACATCTGTGGAAAGTAGTAAACGCGGCGCAGATGCAAAAAAAGTACATTATATCACGCATTGTCCCGATTGTGAAACAGAACTGGTGCGAGTGGCAGGGGAGGCAGACCATTATTGTCCAAACAACGATGGATGTCCAACTCAAATAATCGGTCGAATTCAGCACTTTATTTCCCGAAAAGCAATGAATGTTTACGGATTGGGAAATGAAACGATTGAACTTCTCTATCACCAGGGCTTGCTGATGTCCTATGCGGATTTGTACACATTGACCTATGATCAACTCATCCCACTAGAGCGAATGGCTGACAAGTCTGTACAAAATATATTGGACGCGATTGATCAATCAAAAACGGTACCATTCGAACGAGTTCTTTTCGGCCTTGGTATTAGATATGTTGGACAGACCGTAGCCAAAAAACTTGCTTTATCTTTTGGTTCAATTGATGCACTAGCCAAAGCAAATCTTGATACACTAACTCAAGTCGATGAAATTGGAACAAGGATCGCTGAAAGTGTTGTCGAATTCTTCTCTTCCTTAACAAACATTCAAATTATTGACCGACTTAAAACATGTGGTTTACAACTCGAAAGCCAATTGAATCATTTAAAACCTCTTTCAAATAAGCTTGACGGTCAATCTTTTGTCATCTCAGGGGTCTTTTCTTTACATAGCAGAGATGAAATCAAAGCCTTAGTCGAAGACCATGGCGGAAAAGTTTCAAGTTCATTGTCATCCAAAACATCATTTCTACTAGCAGGTGAGAATATGGGTCCTAAAAAGCGAATCAAAGCCGATAACCTCGGAATTGCCATCATTGACGAAACTACTTTTCTCTCGATGATTTCGACATAGTGTTATAAATAAAACATTTTGTGCACATTTTAAAAAAGAATGATAAATTGCACATTTAGAATTCGGGATTGATTAATTTAGCCCCCCAAAATATGTTTAGAAAACGAGTTGTTGAAAAGGCCTTAACCGAGCTGTCACAACGAACGATGGTTAAACCAGAGTCCGTGCGCTCAGTTGCGTGCCTAATCGATCTGAGTATTTTGGCAGAGATTGATTTAGACCGCTATCTAATAGAACTTTTTCAAATTCAAAAGAATAGGATTACAACGATTTATTATGCACCAAAACCATCCAAAGACTTGAGTCTGTACCATCCACAATTTAACAATCGGCATCTACATTGGGACGGAACACTTCTTCATCCCATGAAAAAGAAAGTTTTGTCTAAAAAGTACGATTTACTGTTTAATTTTTTCTTGAAAGACAATCTAATTCTTCAATCAATTTCCTCGCAAATCAAAGCAGGATTTCGGGTTGGTTATGTTACAGCCGATCACCGACTAAACGATCTTATGCTAGGGGAAGAAAACAAAACAGCAGAACAATTTTTCAATACATTTAACACCTTTTTTTCTAAAATCAATACCGATGAATAAGTCTCTATATTTTGGTACAGGTGTTGCAGTTGTAACCCCTTTTACTGCTGATTTGAAAGTTGATTTTAATTCTTTGCGAAACCTCATCCATTATTTAATTGATAGTGATATTCGCTATTTGGTTGCTATGGGGACAACAGCAGAGTCCTCAACAATATCTGTTGAAGAGAAAAAACAGGTTTTTGACTGTTTTGTGGAAACGGTTGACGGCCGAGTACCCTTAATTATGGGACTTGGTGGTAATGACACCATGGCACTCCAGCGAGCACTACAACAGGTTGATACAACTGGTTTTTCAGCCATTCTTTCGGTTTCTCCATATTACAATCGACCAACCCAAGAAGGAATCTATCAACACTACAAAGCGCTTGATGCGGTAACACCTTTACCACTTATATTATATAATGTTCCAGGAAGGACGTCTTCAAACATCAATGCCGAAACCACTTTGCGAATTGCTTATGATTGTCCAAATGTAATTGGAATCAAAGATGCCAGTGGAGATTTAGATCAAGGGAAAGCCATTCTAGACGGACGCCCAGACGATTTTATTGTACTGTCTGGTGACGATGAAACCGCAATTCCCCTGATTCAATCGGGTGCTGAGGGAGTGATTTCTGTCATTGCTGGTGGGTTTCCTCGATTTTTCAGCAATGGCGTTGTTGCTGCGCTTGAAGGAGATGACGATAAAGCCAATGAAATCGCAACACTTGCTCAACCCATTATTGACCTACTATTTGTTGAGGGAAATCCTGGCGGGATAAAAGCGGTACTTCATCAACGTGGACTTATCGAAAACCAGTTACGACTTCCTTTAGTTCCTGTTTCTGATTCAGTTAATTCAAAGTTGAGAGCCTATGTTGATCAATACGATTAATGAGTTGGGTATGTTGTTCAAATGTATAACTTTACACCATGCAAAGTAAAATAACGATCCAATCTCTTATCGGGCTTGTAATTCTTTTGATGACATCTTGTGGGCCTTATCAAAAGGCATTGAAAAGTGAAGACACCAAGCTTAAATATGATTTGGCTGAAGCATATTATGATCAAGGGGATTATCGAAGAGCCAAAGGCCTTTTTGAACAACTAAAGCCACTGTACAGAGGCAAACCCCAATCTGAACGAATCACTTACTTCTATGCCAATTGTTTGCTCAATACACGCTCATATATTACTGCAGCTTACGAGTTTGAATCATTTACCAAAGCATTCCCTCGAAGTGATAAATTAGAGGAGGCCTATTATTTGATCGCCTATGCTTATGCGGAAATTTCTCCCATTTTTAGTTTGGATCAAAAAGATACAGAAGAAGCTTTGAACAAGTTGCAAGAATATATCAATCGTTATCCTGATAGTGAGCGGATGGTAGAAGTCAATAGCATTGTAGAAGAATTGTTGCGCAAACTCGAGCGAAAATCTTTTGAAAACGCTAAACAATTTTACACGATTCGGGATTATAAGGCAGCAATCAAGGCGATAGATAACTTTATCGGTGATTTCCCAGGTACTCCTTTTCGTGAAGAAGCAATGTTTATCCGGTTTCGAGCAGCTTCAATTTTGGCAATCAACAGTGTCTTTTCAAAAAAAGAGGAGCGTTTAGAAGACGCTAGGTCCTATTTTGATGATTTTGTTCGGGCTTACCCCGAATCCGAATTTTTGGATGAGAGTATTCCAATAATGAATGATATCGAGAAAGAAATCACTACATTTGCAGCCAATTAAAATTACGGTATGTCGATAAAGAACTCTATTGCACCTGATACTACGGTTACTTACAATCGTAATAAGCTAGATGAACCAACTGGAAACATCTACAAGACCGTTTCTATACTTGCCAAACGATCGATTCAGATTAATGAGGAGCTACGTACAGAGCTATTTGAAAAGTTAGAAGAGTTTGCTACCCCAATTGAAACACTTGAGGAAATTTTTGAAAACAAAGAACAAATCGAAGTTTCTAAGTTTTACGAAAAGTTACCCAAGCCACACGCTGTAGCAGTTGAGCAGTGGTTAGCAGAAAAAGTTTACTATCGTCATACTGACGAAACAAGCAAATAAATGTTTCCTGCCCTACATGCCAAAAAGGTCATCCTTGGCATTTCTGGTAGCATTGCGGCCTACAAAACCCCTTTACTCGTTCGTGCTCTTGTAAAGGCTGGCGCTGAAGTACAAGTCGTCATGACACCTTCATCAAAGTCATTTGTCGCTCCATTGTCTTTATCTACAGTGTCGAATAAAGCAGTTTATTCAGAATTTGTCGAAAGTGAAGAGGAGTTGTGGAACAACCATGTCGATTTGGGTCTTTGGGCTGACCTGATGCTTATCGCGCCCGCATCGGCTAACACCTTGTCAAAGATGGCCCAAGCCACATGTGATAATTTTTTACTAGCGGTTTATTTCTCTGCCAAATGTCCCGTCTATTTCGCTCCAGCAATGGACTTGGATATGCATGAGCACCCTGCGACTCAAGATGCCATTCAACGATTAATTTCTCGAAATAACATCCATATTCCAGCGCAAGAAGGAGAGTTGGCCAGTGGCCTTCAGGGAGTTGGACGGATGCAAGAGCCCGATCAAATTGTTGATTTTTTAGAACAAGATCTATCATCCAAAATGCCACTTCTTGGAACTAAAATATTGGTTACCGCCGGCCCTACATACGAACCGTTAGACCCAGTCCGTTATATTGGTAATTACTCCTCTGGGAAAATGGGTTATGCAATTGCAAATGAAGCTGCTTCACAAGGTGCAGAGGTGATTCTTGTCTCTGGACCAGCTGATGACCTTGCTATTCATCCAGGGGTTACGCTTTTACAAACAAAAACGGCTGATGATATGCATAATGTATGTATGCGCCACTTTGAGGATTGTAATATCCTCGTCATGGCAGCGGCAGTCGCTGATTATAAACCCAAGCACACGGCAGAAGGTAAAATCAAAAAAGATGAGGAAATTACTTCGGTTGAACTCGTAAAAACCGTTGATATTCTTGAGAGTTTAGGAAAAAAGAAGACAAATCAAATTCTTGTTGGATTTGCACTTGAGACCGACAATGAACTATCGAACGCCAAAGAAAAAATAAAGAAGAAAAATCTCGATGCGATTATCCTCAACTCTCTTGCAGACAAGGGTGCTGGTTTTCAACACGCGACAAATAAAATCACATTTATTCCTGCTACGGGAGAGCATACAGCTTATCCTTTAAAAGATAAATCTGAAGTAGCAGTAGATATTTTAACGCAAATTAAAACGATAATTGATGCATAAAATACTGCTGTTCATTCTTTTTTCCTGTTTTTCTTTTGCCCAAGTACTGAACTGTAAAGTCAGCATTAATGCCGATTTGGTCGATCAAACCAACAGTCAAATTTTTGAAACCCTTGAGCGTGAACTCAACGAGTTTGTCAACTCGACCTCATGGGTTGATATTCGAACGGAAGACTACAACAAAATCAACTGCACCATGTTGATTACTATCGAAAAATATGCGAACAATGAATTTCAGGCAAATTTGCAAATTCAGTCTTCTCGCCCAGTGTTCGGATCAACGTATGTTACGCCACTTCTGAATCGAAAAGATGATGATTTTAATTTTTCTTATCAGGAATTTGAATCCTTAAATTTCAACCCAAATAACACCAACACCTCTTTAGTTTCCCTCATGAGTTATTACGTATTTGTGATTTTGGGGGTTGATGCAGACTCCTTTGCTCTGTTTGGAGGAGATCCATATTATGAACAAGCTCGAAAAATTGTTGATTTGTCTCAGACCAATCGATTTTCTGGCTGGAAGCAATCTGAAAAGAAAACCAATCGGTACTGGCTTATTGATCAGTTGAGTACAAACCCTTTTTCCCTTTTTCGGCAAGCAATCTATGATTATCATCTCAATGGATTAGACGTGATGGTCAATCAACCTGAAGTGGGTAAGCAAACCATTTCAAAAAGTATCTCATACCTGAAAAGCTTATCCGAAAATCGCCCAAATAGTTTGGTTGTACAATTGTTTTTCGATACAAAATCAGATGAGGTTGTGCAGATTTTTTCTGGAGGACCTTCATTTGACACCTCTCAGCTTCGGGAAGACTTAAATCGAGTAGCTCCCTTCTTTTCTGCCAAGTGGGCTGAAATTAGATAGCTGAATATCACTAAAAAATTTATCTTTGATTTTCATTAATTTTTGATCAGTTGTTACAGTCTATTTCTATCGTAAACTTTGCGCTTATTGATGACATTCAATCCGATTTTGGCCGTCAACTCAATGTAGTTACGGGGGAGACAGGTTCGGGAAAATCTATCGTCATGGATGCCTTGTCTCTTGTGCTTGGTGCGAGAGCAGACTTATCAGCTGTTCGAGATGCTTCCAAAAAATGTATCGTTGAAGCAGTTTTTGATCTTTCCAAATCCGCTTTCAAATCAGTGTTTGATGATTTGGAAGTTGACTTTGAAATGGAAACCATTCTCAGAAGAGAGATTTTGCCCTCTGGAAAATCACGATCGTTTATCAACGATACGCCAGTTCAGCTTGAAAAGCTTCGATTTTTGGGCTCTCAGTTGGTTGATTTGCACTCGCAACACCAAACTTCACAATTGGTAGACCCTCGATTCCATTTTGATCTTCTTGATGCCTTTTCAGATGCTTTAGAATTGAAAGCTGATTACCAAAAGACTTTAGAAGTTTATAAGCAAGAAGAAAAGCATTATCATGAACTACTTGAAGTTCAACGAAGTGCCAAAGAATCCTATGATTACAATTCCTTTCTTTTGGCAGAATTAAAAGAATTACAACTTCATATCGACATCCAAACGCAGTTGGAGGAAGAACGCAACTTACTGCAATACGCCGATGATATTAAGCAAACGATTCAGCATATACTGCAGATTTCGTCCATGGAAAATAGTGGTCTGACCGACCAATTGAGTCAATGTAGAATGGACTTGCAAAAACTAGAATCTTACAGTGATCAGTATAAAGTATTTTCAGAGCGGGTACAAAACTTATGGTATGAGTGGACAGATATTCAATCAAACCTATCCTCTATGGACGAGGGATTGGTTGTTGACCCCATGCGCTTAGAAGTGGTCAATCAAACATTGAGCAAGATATATTCTCTCCAGCAAAAACATCTAGTTCAGGATATCGGGGGATTGATGGATAAAGAACAGGGACTGGAGACATTATGCCAAGTGGTTTTAGAAGGAGATGAAGAAATCCAGTCACAAAAACAACGACTTGATAAAGCCGAAAAAACAGCTTGGAAACTCGCAACAGATTTGGCTAAACAAAGAAGAGATCATGCACAAAAACTGTCCAATGAATTGAGCACTCGACTCGTCAAACTTGGCATGGAGCATGCGCGTTTTGACTTCCAATTGGACGCTGAGGCATCCCTAGGGCCACTTGGAGCAGACTCGTTGACACTTTTATTTTCTGCCAATAAAGGAGTCGATTTTTCAACGCTACGTAAAATAGCTTCTGGAGGGGAGCGTTCACGAATTATGCTTGCGATTAAATCGATACTTGCGAAAAACGATCATTGCCCAACAATGATTTTGGATGAGATTGATGCAGGGGTTTCTGGTGAGATGGCCAAAGCGATGGGAAGTTTTATGAAGGACATTAGTGAACATACACAATTGATCGCAATTACCCATTTGCCACAAATAGCAGCAATGGGCAATTCGCATATCAAAGTATATAAATCTTCGGATGATCATACAACTCGAACATACGTCAAACAATTGGAGGGGGAAGATCGAGTTGTGGAAATTGCACAAATGATCGACGGGAATCAAATTACCCAAACTGCACGTACCTACGCAGAAAAATTATTGAATTAATACTATCTTTAGCAAAATTTTTTTTTATGTCTTATGACTTGCTTACAGGAAAAAAAGGAATCATTTTTGGTGCCTTAGATGAAAATTCTATTGCTTGGAAAACCGCAGTTCGCGTACACGAAGAAGGGGGACAATTTATATTGACAAACGCACCAGTTGCCATGCGTATGGGAGCGATTAATGACCTTGCACAGCAAACCAATTCACAGGTCATCCCAGCAGATGCGACGAGTATCGAAGATTTGGAAAATCTCATTAATCAGTCTATTGAGATTTTAGGCGGAAAGCTCGATTTTGTTTTACACTCCATTGGCATGTCTGTCAATGTGCGAAAGGGAAAGTCCTACACCGATCAAAATCACAGCTGGACTGCAAAAGGATGGGATGTTTCTGCAGGTTCGTTTCACAAACTGATGCAAGTATTATACAAAAAAGACGCCATGAACGAATGGGGTAGTATCGTTGCCTTGAGCTATATGGCTGCGCAACGTGTTTTCCCAGATTATAACGACATGGCAGATAACAAGGCTTATCTTGAATCAATTGCCCGTAGTTTTGGTTACTTTTTTGGAAGAGATAAAAAAGTAAGGGTGAATACCATTTCACAGTCTCCAACACCAACCACAGCTGGAAAGGGAGTTAAGGGCTTTGACGGCTTTATCTCGTATGCAGAAAAAATGTCACCATTAGGAAACGCAACCGCTCTGGACTGTGCAAATTATACGATTACCCTATTTTCAGATTTAACCAAAAGGGTAACCTTGCAAAACCTCTATAATGATGGCGGTTTTTCGAATATGGGAGTTAGCGATGCCGTAATGGATATGGTCGATAACAACAAATAAATTTAATCGATTAGCTATGTCTTTGTTTAGCGGTCTTATCAAGCGGATTGGGTCGCTAAAGCAGTTGCGGTTAATTGTTGTTTTTTTCCTGATTTCTTTGTTTGTATGGCTCTCATCCAAGATGTCTGAAGTCCATACGGCCAAAGTAGATATCTATTTTGATTACTCCGATGAAACTTTTGAAACCTACCGAGTTGATGAGCCAGCTCAAGCGGTTGAATTCGTTATTTCTGGGACGGGTTTCCGTTTACTTTTCTCAAGATTATTTATGCCAACAGTCTATTTATCGATGACAGATGTTCAGACGGATGACAAGGGGTTTTATTTTTCCAAGCCCGCTCTGATTTCTGCTGTTGAATCAAACTATCGAAATGTTTTACGTGTCAATCAACTCATGCTTGACCGACTTGATGCCCCATTTTTTGCATCTTCCGTTAAGAAAATTCCAGTACGACTTAAAGAAGATTTTATGCTTGCAGACGGATACGATTGGTCTAGTGAATTGAATTTTAATCCTGATTCCTTATATGTTTCTGGTTCACCTGAAATGGTGGACTCTTTAGCATACGCATTTGTCGTTGCGCCAACCAATAAGGAGTTTACGACTTCATTGGATGAGAAGCTCAGTTTGACCTCCGATTTACAAGCGAACTACAAATGGAACGAAACCCAGGTGCATGCTACTCAAAAAATTTCACGTTACACCCAAATCGAGCTTCGCCTTCCCATTGAGGTACTCGATCCCATTGAAAATATTGATGTGAGTGTAATCCCGGCTTTTGCGAAAGTCAGTTTACGGGTTCCAGTTCAGCAAGCACGCCAGATCGACCCTTCCCAATTTATATTGGGTTGTCGGTTACCCATTGATACTGTCGCTGAGTTTCTTGGAGTCGAATTTGAAAAAATCCCTGACAATATTGCGATCAATGAAATTACACCAAGTCAAGTACGTTATTTTATAAATTGATGGTACAGCTAGCAGTTACAGGAAATATGGGATGTGGGAAGACTACAGTTTGTGAGATGTTGATTTCACATGGCATCCCCGTTTATTTTTCAGACAATCGTGCCAAAGAATTGATGAGCCAAGACCAATCCTTGATTCAACACATACAGAAACGATTTGGCAAAGAGTCTTACCGCAGTGGTTTCCTCAATCGAATATGGCTAGCTGAACAAGTCTTTGAGAATCCCAAGGCTTTGAACGATCTAAACAATTTGGTTCATCCTGTCGTTCATCTAGATTATACAGAATGGCTAAGCCAACAAGCGCATGATGTTGTTGCTTACGAGTCTGCCATTGTATTGGAGCATGGTAATGAAGGAAAATTCGATGTGGTCATCCTCGTAAGTTGTCCAGAAAAGATTCGTCTGGAGCGTATACAACAACGAGATGGTTTGACACAAGACGAGATTCAGTCAAGGATGCGTTTTCAATGGCCAGATGAAAAGAAACGCAAACATGCTGACTATGTCATTGAAAACATCAATCTCTCGGAAACTGAACAACAAGTCAAGACCGTTTTGTCATTGATCCGCAAACAGTTCCTGATAGATTAATTACATTTGGGTATGCAACGTGGACTCTTCCTTGTACTAATCTCATTGATGACACTTTCTCTGGTTGGGATTATTCTCATCCAACGTTCATGGATCAACAAAAATGAAAGCAATTTTGAAAGACAGTTTGGACTGAGTGTAAGTGCCGCAATTTCAGAAGTATCTTCGCAGATAAAAGAAAGGGAATTACTTGATTATTTGTCTGTATACCAAAAAATGATTGACAGTATTGGCACCCCAAAGTATTCAGAGCTGACAGAGGTTTTTGAATATATCGATCGAAGCCCCGGCTCTGATATTTCTTATTTATACCAACAAGGAATCATAGAAGATAACTATGATATTTCACTCCAAACATTCGATTCTTTAAGTAACGATTCTGCTCCCATCCTCGACTATCGCAGGATTAAGTCACTGACCATTATTGATGAGAGTTTTGAAAATGAGGTTCAAAACATGAGTTCTGCCGAACGATTACAGCGTATTGAAAGGATGTCGACAATGGATAAAGCTCGTTATGAAACGATTTTCATGGACTTTGCACAAACAAAGCCAATCCAAATGCGGATAAACAACCTAGAACTGGAACTCCTTCTTCGACAAGAGCTTCTTCTCCGCGAAATCAAAATTCCCTTTGAGTTTCGTGTTTTTGATGGGAATCAAATTACAGACGTCGGTTCTGAAAACTACCTATCTGTTCTTAATGAAAGTCAGTTTAAGACTCCTTTGTTTATTAGGGACGACGAAACACACCGCTACGAGTTGCGGTTGGCCTTCCCCAATTTAGATCGATTTATTGAAGAATCTGTTTACAATACATTTTTGCTATCGCTACTGTTCACCTTTATCATCATTGTTGTTTTTGCTGCTTCCCTATATCAGATTATAAAGCAAAAGAAGATTTCAGACATAAAGTCAGACTTTATCAATAATATGACTCATGAGTTTAAAACCCCAATCGCGACAATTCATTTGGCTCTTGATGCACTGAAAAATAAAGACGTTTTAAAGGATTCTAAAAAATCATTTGGCTATCTCGATATGATCAGAGAGGAAAACAAACGTTTACATACACACGTTGAAAACGTCTTGCAAATTTCTCTACTAGAAAAACAAGAATTGGACTTAGCCAAAGAAAATATAGACCCACACAAAACCATACAAAATGCCCTAGATCATGTGCGCTTAATTATTGAAAATCGCGGTGGGAAGCTCAGCCAGCGTTTTACACCCGAATCCATCCAATTATTGATTTCGCCTGTTCACATGACAAATGTTTGGGTAAACCTTTTAGACAATGCGATTAAATACTCAAATAACCAACTGGTCGTTGATGTGGAAACTTTTTTAGATGAGAAAGAATTTGTTGTTAAAATCAAAGACAAAGGAATTGGGATGAGCGCAACTGTTCGCAAAAGAATATTTGATAAATTTTATAGAGAATCATCTGGAAATGTTCATAATGTGAAGGGTCATGGTTTGGGACTAGCTTATGTCAAGCAAATTGTGAATATGCATTCTGGCACGATTTCTGTTTCTAGTATTCTAAACCAAGGAAGTACATTTACCGTATTTCTACCTTTAGCATAAGTGAATCAAATGATTTCTAAGAGCAAACAGATATTATTAGTCGAAGATGATGTTAACTTTGGAACGGTTTTAAGAGATTATCTTCAGTTAAATGGCTATAAAGTCGTTCTTGCACGGAATGGGCTTGAGGGTTTTGAAAAATTTAAAAAAAATGAATTTGACATCTGCAT
The DNA here is from genome assembly GCA_964229535.1 of Flavobacteriaceae bacterium. Lineage (GTDB taxonomy): Bacteria > Bacteroidota > Bacteroidia > Flavobacteriales > Flavobacteriaceae > UBA724. The sequence continues at coordinate 20,950 of CAXRDL010000054.1, forward strand.
TTTAGATGTAATGATGCCCTACAAAGATGGCTTTACCCTCGCCAAAGAAATTCGATCAAATGACAAATCAATACCGATTGTTTTTTTAACTGCAAAGTCCATGAAAGAGGATGTGTTGAAAGGATATAAAATAGGTGCTGATGACTATTTGACAAAACCTTTTGACGCAGAGATACTCTTGAAAAAATTAGAAGTCCTGATTCAGCGTACCGAAAAAAGTGTGCAAAAATCCAAACCCAAATCTCGAATCGTCGTTGGAGACTTTATTTTTAATCCTCGTCTGCGAACTCTCACATACAAGAAGGATACGCCAACAAACCTCTCACCGAAAGAAAATCAACTACTACTCATGTTGGTTGAAACCCAAAACGACTTGTTGTCTCGCAACAAAGCACTGGAAGAAATCTGGAATGATAATAATTACTTTACTTCCAGAAGCATGGATGTATACATTGCCAAGTTGCGCAAGTATCTTCGCCAAGACACTTCTGTTGAAATTGCGAATATTCACGGAGAGGGTTTCCGCTTGATCACGAGCTAAGAACGTGGGTGAAATTTTTCGAGCGTCTGTTGTAAATGCTTTTTACTCATGTGCAAATACCTCTCAGTTGTTGTGATGCTGCTATGACCCAGCATTTGTTGTACAGAGCTGATATCAGCACCATTTTCAACGAGATGCGTTGCAAATGAATGACGTAAACTATGTGGACCAATGGTTTTTTCGACCCCAGCATTTTCTGCCCCTTTTCTGACGATTATAAAAATCATATTTCGCGTGAGTTTTGTTCCTCTGTTGTTTAGAAACAAGATATCACTAAATCCTTTTTTTCCTTCTGCCCGTATCGATAAATATCGCCGAACAGACTCTTGACCTATCCGTCCAATGGGGACAAATCGCTCTTTGTTTCCCTTGCCAACTACTTTGACCAAACCCTCATCAAAAAATAAATCCGAACAACGAAGGTTAACGAGTTCACTGACTCGCAAACCGCAGGAGTATAGCATTTCGAGTATGGCAGTATTTCGGATGTCTAAGGGTCGATCTTCATCAAAGCTAGTGAGAAGTTTTTCGACTTCTGATGTGGATAAGGTAACTGGTAGGACAGACCCGATCTTAGGCGGTTCAACTAAAGTAACGGGATTGTTGCTCCGCAAACCCTCAACCATAAGAAAGTCAAAAAATGTCCGAAGACCAGAAAGTAATCGAGACTGAGACGAAGGCTTCACTTCTTTGGCAGCTTCATAAATGAATTGAAGTAGTTCCGAAGACGAAACTTTAGTCGGACCAATCGCGACATTATTGGTCTCAAAATAGGCAACTAGTTTTTGAACGTCATACACATAGTTGACCACCGTGTTTTCCGAGAGCCCACGTTCGAGAAGTAAGTATGATTTAAAAGATTGAATACCTTCACTCCAGTTCATATTCGAAGATACATTTTATTTACAACGGCTTTATGTCTATTTTTGCAAATATTATGATGAAGATAGCGATTCTTAACGGTCCAAACCTCAACCTGTTGGGAAAACGGGAACCTGAGGTCTATGGAAAGAAAGATTTTGATGAATATTTCGGTCAATTACAATCTTTATTTCAAGAAATCAATTTGACTTACTATCAATCCAATGTGGAGGGGGAGCTCATCAATGAGCTACAGCGCGTGGGTTTTGACGTTGATGGAATTATTTTAAATGCTGCGGCATACACCCACACTTCAGTTGGCATTGGAGATGCAATCAAAGCAATATCAGCACCAGTTATTGAGGTGCATATTTCGAATACTTTTTCCAGAGAGGACTTTCGCCATACTTCATTTGTAACACCAAATGCAAAAGGGTTAATTCTCGGATTCGGATTGGACGTTTATCGCTTGGCGATCGAAAGCTTTTTGCCGAAATCTTAAATCGGACGGTGCCGATTTGTAGAGCTAAGGGTTTTATGCACCAACCAATCCGATAGCTTATCTGGAAAATAATAAGCCATTAACCGAAATACAAACTTGCCTTTGTGGACGATATATCGTGTCTTTGGCCTCTTTGCGACCAAACACTTGGCAATCAATTTGGAAACGCTTTCTACAGGAAGGGCATTGCGTTCGGCGTTCTCTATGATTTTATCCGCTTTTTGAAGTACTTCATAGTAATCAGAATCTTTAAACTCATCCATTTTGTTCAGATTCTTCTTCCATATTTCGGTTTTGATGGGGCCAGGCTCTATAGCGATCACTTTGATGCCGTATTGTCTAAGTTCTCTGCGATAAATATCCGTCATACTCTCCAAAGCATGTTTTGAAATACTATATGCGCCGTTAAAGGGAGAGTTAAACAGACCTGAAACAGAACTGATATTGATGATGCGCCCAGGTGGTTTGCTCGAATTGGGCTTGGCTCCAAGTAGGGGGAGAAAAAGATTGGTAATTCGACGTATGGATTTAACATTGACATCGAGTTGCTTTTCAAATTGCTCTTCTGAAAGGTGTTCTAATGGTCCCGGAATTGCAATACCAGCGTTGTTAATTAACCCTGATAAAGTTTCACATTGTTCAAAAACAACCTTTGAAGCTTTGACAACTTCATCATGGTTTTGCACATCGAATCGCAGTGGGGTAAATCGGTCTGGGTAGATTTTTGAAAGATGATCTGCATCAGCTTGATTCCTGACACTTCCAAAAATATGGTATCCTTTTGCGTGTAAAATATCAAGGGAAGCCCTGCCGATACCTGATGAAACTCCTGTGATGACGACGTTTCTTGCCATGGTTTTTGATTTTTTCAGTATAAAACGATACTGTAAACGCTATGACCTAAATATGGATCACTTCGTCATATGCAGCAGCAACTGCCTCCATTACCGCTTCACTCATGGTCGGGTGGGGGTGAACCGATTTTAAGATTTCATGACCAGTGGTTTCGAGCTTTCGCCCAACGACGGCTTCGGCTATCATATCGGTAACTCCAGCACCAATCATGTGACAACCCAGCCATTCGCCGTATTTGGCATCAAAAATAACTTTCACAAAACCATCTGTATGTCCTCCTGCCTGTGCTTTTCCAGATGCCGTAAATGGAAATTTACCAACTTTAACCTCAAATCCCTTTTCTTTGGCTTGCTCTTCCGTATACCCAACTGAAGCGACTTCTGGGAAACAGTAGGTACAACCAGGGACATTGTTATAATCGATAGGTTCCACATGCTGACCTGCAATTTTTTCAACACACAATATGCCTTCTGCAGAGGCAACATGAGCCAATGCTTGACCAGAAGTAACATCACCAATGGCGTAATAGCCAGGGAGGTTGGTTTGATAGAAATCGTTTACGATGATTTTATCTCGATCTGTAGCAATACCGAGCTCTTCTAGTCCGATATTTTCGATGTTTGTTTTGATTCCAACAGCAGACAAAACAATATCCGCACTTAGCACTTCCTCTCCTTTGTCAGTTTTTACGGTTGCTTTGACCCCTTTGCCACTGGTGTCAACCTTGGTGACTTCTGCACTCGTCATCACTTTGATTCCGCTTTTCGTGAAACTTCGCTCCATTTGTTTTGAAATTTCTTCATCCTCTACGGGGACAATTCGCGGCATATATTCGACAATGGTCACATTCGTTCCCATCGCGTTGTAGAAGTATGCAAATTCGACGCCGATCGCACCTGAACCCACAACAATCAATTTTTTTGGCTGCTTTGGCAGTGTCATTGCTTCACGATAGCCAATCACTTTCTTCCCATCTTGTGGAAGACTGGGAAGTTCTCTGGCACGTGCTCCAGTTGCAATGATGACATGGTCGGCTTCGTATACTGTTTCGGAACCATCTTCACTGGCAACAGCTACTTTTTTACCAGATTTGAGTGTACCGTAGCCCATGATGACTTCAATTTTATTTTTCTTCATCAAAAACTGAACGCCTTTACTCATTGTTCCAGCAACATTTCTACTTCGGTTGACAACCGCATCAAAATCTTTATCATAGTTTTCTATGGTCAGTCCATAGTCATCTGCATGTTTGAGATATTCAAAGACCTGAGCGGACTTTAAAAGTGCTTTTGTGGGAATGCATCCCCAGTTTAGACAGACACCACCTAAGCTTTCCTTCTCAATAATGGCAGTTTTTAAACCCAACTGAGATGCGCGAATTGCGGTTACATATCCTCCAGGACCACTTCCTAAAACAATAACGTCAAACTTACTCATGTTAAAATTTTATTTGGCGAAAATACGAAACGAAATACTAACTTAATAGGGAAAATTGGGATTCCTATGATTTGAAATCCAAGCTTGCAGAGTTGACGCAGTATCTTCGTTGAGATGGGGCAGGACCATCGGGAAACACATGCCCTAGATGACCTCCGCAGTTGTTACACAAAATTTCAACACGAATCATTCCATGCGAATGATCTGGCTCATAGCGTATTTTACCACCAATCGCTTCGGAAAAGCTGGGCCAACCACAATTACTTTCGAACTTGTTGTCACTAGCAAAAAGCGGTTCTTTACAGGCTTTGCATTGATAGGTGCCATTTTCAAAATGCAAGTTATATACTCCCGAATGTGGATATTCCGTTCCTTTTTCTCTCAGGACACGATAGGACTCCTCATCGAGTTGTTCTTTCCAGTCTTGCTCCGATTTGTAATAAGGATATTTATTCATCGTCAGAAACAAAAGATAAAGCGACAGAATTGATACAATGCCTTTGCCCTGTGGTTTGTCGGGGACCGTCGTTGAACATATGCCCCAAATGACCGCCACAACTTGAGCAAATCAACTCAATTCTTGTGTATCCGAGTTTATTGTCTTTTCGGTAGGAAACAGCTCCCTCTACTGCTCTATCAAATGCAGGCCAGCCGCTTCCGGAATCGTACTTGTGATCTGATACATATAATGGCGCATCACAAGCTGCACATTTGTAAATACCTTGCTCATAATGGTTGTTATACAGTCCAGAAAAAGGTCTTTCGGTACCCGCTTCACGAAGTACATAATAGGCATTATCGTCGAGTTGCGCCTTCCATTCTGCATCTGTCTTATGGCAAGATAAGTCTTGAGCTGGTGCATTGGGAATTTTTGGGTTTTGACTGTAAACAGAACAGCAAATACATGTGAAAATAAATAGGATATAATTCATGGGTGTTGATTAATAAATTGAACAATATGTTGAACCGTTTTAGAATCCCTCAGAATCCGATGATGTCCTAATCCTGAAGTCAATAATAATTCAGAGTTGTTCGCAATTTCATGAAGGTCTTTGCTATATGCAAAAGGGGTCTCTTTATCGTCTTTGTCATGGACAATTAGCAGCGGCATCTTTAGGTGTTCTAAACTCATACTAGATGAATAGCTTTCAAGGTTCATGCCAAATTGCTTCTCTACAGTTTGTATCATTCGTTCGGTGACCTTATCAGAAAACTGAAGTTGTTCAGAAAAACGATAAAATACATTTCTAATTTTGTCTCCGCTACCAATAATTGCTACTGATTTCATCGAAATGCCATCTCGCAGAGCACGAAGTAATGCCATACTGCCCATAGAGTGTGCGATCGCATGGTCAAAAGGCCCATATTTTGCATGGACTTCTTTGATACATGCGACAAGTTCAACGATATTTGTTTTATTCCCCAAGGATTGGCCATGGGCGGGCATATCAAATGTGACAACTTCAGCATTTGATTTTCTCAATTCATCTGCAAAGGCAAAGAGTTGAGTTCCCCGACCACTCCAGCCATGCAGTAACAGTACCTTAGGTCCTTTTCCAGCGAATCTAAATACTTGAATTACTTTATCAATCTCTGGAACATAGCAACTGGTTTGTAATGCGTGCTCGTGCATCACTTGTTCACGAACAGGCCTTTTAAAGCGCTGGGGTCGAAAAAATAGATATAAAGCCAACTGAGTTGCAAGGGAAGTTGACAGTTGTTGTGAAAGCCAAACTCCGAACCGAATCCAAGTAGGAATCCGCAATACGGGACTTGTATTCTTCTTATTTTCCATAGCAAACGCAAATAAAGTTAATCAATTTGAAAAAACAAACATATTATTTTCACTATTTTGGTCAGCTAAATCCAATTATGGGGCATTTACAAAAAGGAAGTAAAAAACTCATCCGTGCTTGGGCTTCATACGATTGGGCAAATTCTGTTTACTTTTTGGTGATTACTTCCACCATATTCCCCATTTACTACGGTTCGTTATTCGGTGACAACCTTTACATCGACATTTTTGGGCAGTCTCTTAAAAACACCGCTTTGATTAGCTACACAACGGCAGCTGCATTTGCTGTTGTCGCGGTTTTGTCTCCCATTTTATCTGGAGTTGCTGACTATATAGGAAACAAAAAGTCTTTTATGCAATTCTACACCTATGTTGGGGCGTTGTCCTGTGTTGGATTGTATTGGTTCGAACTCGATAATATTTATTTTGGTTTACTGTGTTATTTCTTTGCCTCTGTTGGCGCATGGCTGAGTTGGGTGTTTTACAACTCCTATCTTCCAGATATTGCCCACCCCAAACAAATGGACAAAGCGAGTGCGTTGGGCTATTCATTGGGTTATGTGGGCAGTGTGTTGTTGTTGCTCGTCAATTTGAGCATGGTTCTCAACCCCACGATGTATGGTATTGAAGGCAGTGCAACGGAAGCGTCGATTAAGGCCATGAAATATTCTTTTGTCAGCGTTGGGGTGTGGTGGATACTTTTTAGTCAGATCGCCTTTCGATTTCTGCCCAAGGGTAATAAATCCAATGCATTGACGAGAAGCATTATTTTTAATGGATACCGAGAGCTTCGTTCCGTTTGGAAGAGTTTTTCAAGCCACTCAATTTTAAAAAGCTATATCGGAGCTTTTTTTGTATTCAGTATGGCAGTACAGACGGTCATGCTGATTGCGGCTTATTTTGGCGAGCAAGAGGTTAATTGGGGCAGCACGAGTGAAAAACAAACTGGTTTGATCGTCAGTATTATGATTATCCAACTGATTGCGATTGTCGGTGCGATACTAACAGCTCGTTTTTCAGAAAAATTTGGCAACCTTCCAGTGCTGATCGCCCTAAACTTTATATGGGTTAGTCTTTGTTTGTATGCTTTTTTTGTTAGGACACCCATACAATTTTACATAGCAGCAGGCTTTGTAGGCTTATCGATGGGCGGGATACAATCTTTAGCCCGATCAACATATTCCAAATACATACCAAAAACCGACGATACTGCGTCCTTTTTTAGCTTTTACAGCACCTCTCAAATGACAGGAATTGTACTCGGGATGCTACTATTTGGCACGATTGATCAAGTCACTGGATCGATGCGAAACTCAGTTTTGTTTTTTCTTTCGTTTTTCTTGATTGGCGCCTTTTTACTGATTCGTCTCCACCGTAAGTCTGCGGTCTGAAAATGTATACTTTTATCCACCTTGCCAAATAGATATCTCAACGCTTTTAGGTTCACCTTTATAAACGACATCCGCAGTTCCATCAATCATCGCTTTTAACTTGTCAGAACAATTGATGTTTGCCTGACCTGATCCAGTGAGTCTCAAAAATGAGTTTTCGCTTTGCAGTTCATCTGAATGAAGATGCCCTGAACCAATAATTTTACCCTTTATGGTTTTGCAGCGTCCTTTTAGGTAAATATGTCCAGATCCAGTGATGTGTGTAGAAACTGTTTTACTTTCTACTGGAAATTGCATCACTCCAGATCCAATTAGTTCAAGCAGCAGATGTTTTGAAAATAAAGAGTTTGAACTTGAAATCTTACCCGAGCCGACAACATATATTTTAGATAATTCTTTTGCTGTCACAGTAATTTGTATTGGATTTTCTGTTTTGCTGTAAAGTCTCTTGTTGTTATGAGTATGCAAAACGAGTTTATTGCGGTTGACATCAAATTTGATATGAGGAATTATATTGGATTCACCTACGATAGTGATGTTGTGACGATTTCCTTTTTTAAGTGTGATTTCAAAAGGACCTAAGACTTCAATCGTATCAAATTGTGAAAGTCCTTGGTGAAGAGAATCTAGGACTGTGTTTCCAGAAATTGCATCTTGCAATTGGGGAGTAATGATAGAGCTTGATAGCACAAGCGTGATAAATAGATATTTTATGATTTTAAGATTTGGTTTTTCAAATATATAAATATTTAAATAACTGAAGTGGTGGCATGAATATTGAATAATGATAGGTGCATGCAAAATATATATTATATCTGATATGATCAGCTGTAGATTACTGACAAATGAGGTGTATTTGTATAAAAGTGCGACAAAATGACATAACCCATGGGAAAAACAAAACTAATCTCACTAGATGACCTATCATTAGAGGAATTGGAAGTTGATGCGGAATTAATTCCATTAATGACCACTGACGATGAGGAGGCAATTTCAAAAGAGCCCATTCCAGAAGTAATTCCAATTTTACCTTTGCGAAACACGGTGTTGTTTCCTGGGGTTGTGATTCCAATAACAGCCACTCGTGACAAATCGATTCAATTGATTCGTGATGCCAATACATCTAATAAACTGATTGGAGTTGTCGCACAGCTCGATTCATCGGTGCAATCCCCTGATCAAAACGATCTTCACAAGGTTGGCACACTTGCTCGAATCCTTCGAGTTTTACAAATGCCAGATGGGAATACCACGGTTATTTTACAGGGAAAGAAACGCTTTCAGATTGAGAGTTTTATAGAATCATCGAATTATCTGAAAGCTAAAGTTTCAGAACTTCCAGATGAGCGACCTGCTAAAGGAGATAAAGAGTTTGCTGCTGTTATTGATTCGATTAAGGATTTGTCCCTACAAATCATAGCTGACAGTCCTAATATTCCATCAGAAGCGTCTTTTGCAATCAACAATATTAAAAGTGAGTCTTTTTTGGTCAATTTTGTTTCCTCCAATATGAGTATGGCAACCACTGACAAACAAGAGATTCTCCAAAGCAACAATCTCCATACTCGTGCACTGCTTTGTTTGAAGCACATGGATGTGGAGTTTCAAAAGCTATCCTTGAAAAATGAAGTGCAGTCTAAAGTTCGTAATGATTTAGATCAGCAACAGCGTGAATACTTTCTTCATCAGCAAATGAAAACCATTCAAGAAGAATTGGGTGGTGCCTCATCCCATCAGGATGTTTCTGAAATTAAAACACGCTCTCTGAAAAAGAAATGGAGTAAAAAGGTAAAAACTCATTTCGATAAAGAATTGGCAAAGCTTGAGCGGATGAACTCTCAAGTTGCTGAATATGGCGTTCAACGAAACTATTTAGAATTGTTACTCGATCTGCCTTGGGATGAGTTTTCGAAGGATAATTTTGATTTAAAGCGTGCTCAGCGTATTCTTGACCGAGATCACTTTGGCTTAGAAGAGGTCAAAAAGAGAATCATTGAGTTTTTGGCAGTTTTAAAACTTCGAAACGACATGAAGTCTCCCATTTTATGCTTGACTGGGCCTCCGGGAGTCGGAAAAACATCTTTGGGTAAATCGATTGCCGAAGCTCTTGGCAGAGAATATGTACGCATTTCCCTTGGTGGGATGCGAGATGAAGCCGAAATCCGAGGTCACCGAAAAACCTACATTGGCGCAATGCCAGGTAGAATTTTGCAAAATATCAAAAAGGCAGGCACATCAAATCCCGTTTTTGTTCTCGATGAGATTGATAAGCTTTCGTCTGGAGCTAATGGCGACCCTTCGTCGGCTTTACTTGAAGTGCTTGATCCAGAGCAAAACAGTGAATTTTATGACAACTTCTTGGAGTTGGGTTACGATCTTTCAAAAGTGCTGTTTATCGCAACTTCAAACACATTGTCCACAATACAACCCGCTTTGTTAGATCGAATGGAAATCATCCGTGTGAGTGGATATACTCTCGAGGAAAAAGTTTCCATTGGAAACAAATACCTTGTACCCAAACAAATCAAGGAACACGGCTTGACGACAAAAGACATTAAAATCGGAAAGCCTGTTTTGAAGAAACTGATTTCTGGATATACGCGCGAGTCTGGCGTACGTGGTCTTGATAAGACCATTGCGAAAGTGATTCGAAACCGAGCGAAGTCCATTGCCCTCGAAGAAACATTTGAAACAGTATTTGAAGCAAAGCATGTTGAAACGGTTTTAGGGCCTGAAAAAATTTCAATGAATGCTTATGAAAACAATGATGTTCCAGGTGTTGTCACGGGCCTTGCATGGACACAGATGGGCGGCGATATTTTGTTTATTGAGTCTCTGATCACAAAAGGGTCTGGCAAGCTTTCCTTGACTGGAAACTTGGGTAAAGTCATGAAAGAATCAGCGACAATCGCATTAGAGTTTATCAAATCTTACGCGGACCAACTCGGTACGAGTGCTGAAGAATTGAATACATACAATTTTCATATTCACGTACCCGAAGGAGCAACTCCCAAGGACGGACCAAGTGCGGGAATTACGATGTTGACCTCACTGGTTTCTGCTGTGACTCGCAGAAAGGTAAAAAGTCGAATTGCGATGTCAGGGGAGATAACCTTAAGAGGAAAAGTACTCCCAGTAGGAGGGATTAAAGAAAAAATTCTCGCTGCAAAGCGTGCAAATGTGAAGACGATTATTTTGTGTGCTGAAAACAAAAAAGATGTAGAAGAAATCAACCAAAACTACCTTCGTGGCTTACAGTTTCAGTATGTTTCTTCCATGATTGATGTAATTGATTTTGCATTGACATCTCAAAAAGCGACAAATCAACTCCGCAAAATCAAATAATTTTCAATCCTATACGTTTCTTGTCTATATGAGGCTGATTGCAATTTGCACTTTTTTGTGTTGTTCGTCCATATCTGCTCAAATCGGTGGATCAAACACCTATCAATTTTTAGAGTTATCTCCGAGCCCAAGGCATATGGCTTTGGGGACATGGGTTTCGACCTTATCTCCAAACTCCATCCACAGTGCTTTGGTAAATCCAGCAATGGTTTCGGATTCCATACAGGGTCAAGTCGTATTGAACTACCAGCCCTATTTTGCGGGAATTAACCGTGGTACCGCAGCTGCTGTTTTTGGTTTAAAAGAAGGACGTTCCATTTTAGTAGACACCCGATTTATACATTATGAGACATTTGATGAAACGAATACTTTTGGAGAGAAAATAGGGGAATTCTCGGGGAATGAAGTTGCTCTGAGCGTAGCTTATGCGCACCATTTTCCTTCCAAAAATCTCTTTGTGGGGGCAAGGTTAAACCTGATTAGCTCAACGCTAGCAGAATACAATTCAACTGGGTTTACGGCGGATTTGGGACTGTATCATACTCCGCCATCTTCTCGTTACCGATTTGGCTTGGTCGCTCGCAATATTGGATCGCAACTCAGCACGTATGATAGTGTAAAAGAAAGTATTCCGTTTTCTTTGTCATTCGGCATTTCGAATGAACTTCAGTATCTCCCTCTCCGTTGGCACTTATCGATTGATCATCTACAAAACTGGAAACTTGCCTATGTTAACCCCAATCAGCAACAAACTAATTTTGAAGGAGAGTTGGTAGATGAAAACCCAAATTTTTTCGACGAATTGTTCAGACACTTTGTCTTTGGTGCTGAGCTATTTCCTAATCGAGCATTTTCCATACAGATCGGATATAACTTTTTACGATCAGCAGAACTTTCAATTGCCGAAGTCCGAAGTTTTTCAGGTTTGAGTTTTGGCTTTGGGATCAATTTGCGAAAATTCAGGTTTAATTACAGTCATGCACGTTTTAGTGCTGCTGGAAATACTAATTTTTTAGGCCTTACCTTTACACCCTGAATGGATAGCATCATTATTACAATAGACGGAGCTTCATCAACTGGTAAAAGTTCTTTGGCAAAGGCCATTGCCAAATATTACGGTTTCAAACACATTGACTCTGGCGCGATGTATCGCGCATTGACCTTTTATGCACAGGATCACAATCTTCTTAACGATCATAAATTTGACGTTGATACGCTAATCGATCACTTGCCAACCATTGATATAGATTTTACCAATGCGGATGAAATCACGCTAAACGGTAAAATTATCGAGGATCAAGTTCGCTCAATGGAGGTTTCCAATAAGGTTAGCTTAGTGGCAAAAGAACCGTTATTTCGACAATTTATGGTGGCCAAGCAAAGGCAATTGGGTGAAAAAGGAAGTGTTGTCATGGACGGTAGAGATATTGGCAGTGTAGTATTTCCCAATGCGACAATCAAATTCTTCCTTGAAGCTTTGATGGAAGTTCGAACCAATCGAAGATACGCAGAGCTAATCGAAAAGGGAGAGCAGGTTTCTGTAGAAGAAGTTCAAGCTAACATTGCAAAACGTGACCATATTGATTCCAGCAGAGACGATTCCCCTCTCATTATTCCAGAGAATGCGATTGTGTTAAGCAATGACAAAGAGGGCTTAACTGGCCTTTTCAATATTGCCACTGCAGAAATAGATAAACATTTACTATAAACTTTAGGGTCTATTTATTTGCTTGTCTCTTGAAAAGGGTTAATTTTGCCAACCCTAAGGGAAGCGTCAGATAGAAAATACCCCTTAGTTTATTTGATAACCGCTTTTGTTGCTTGACGCCAATTTTCTAAAAGCAACAAAATACAAAACTTAAAATCATGACTACTGATCATGTAAACGAGGAAGCTCAAGTAGAAAACGCCGAGCCCTCTACATCGGACACCGAGACAAACGATTCTCAGTCCACCACACAATTTTCCGAAGAGTTCTTAGCAAATTTTGATTGGGTTTCTTACCAAGAAGCTGCAGAAACTGTAGACGAAAAGAAGTACAAGGAATTTGAAAAGCTTGTACACGAGAACTTTGTAGACACCCAGCACACAGATGTAATTCAAGGTACAGTTACACACATGACTGACCGTGAGGCCATTATTGATATCAATGCGAAATCTGAGGGTGTTATTTCATTAAATGAATTTAGATATAACCCCGATTTAAAAGTTGGCGACAGTGTTGAAGTCATTGTTGACATTCGCGAAGACAAAACGGGACAGTTGGTCTTGTCACATCGAAAAGCTCGTGTGATCAAAGCGTGGGATCGAGTGAATGAAGCCCATGATAAAGGCGAAGTTGTTACTGGTTTTGTCAAATGTCGTACCAAAGGGGGTATGATTGTTGACGTATTCGGAATCGAGGCGTTTTTACCTGGCTCACAGATTGATGTGAAACCAATCCGTGACTATGACCAATACGTGAGTAAAAACATGGAATTCAAGATTGTAAAAATCAATCACGAATTTAAGAATGTTGTAGTTTCTCACAAGGCACTGATCGAAGCGGATATTGAAGAACAGAAAAAGGAAATCATCGGTCAGCTCGAAAAAGGACAAGTTCTTGAAGGAACTGTCAAAAACATCACTTCTTACGGAGTATTCATCGACCTGGGAGGAGTTGACGGGCTTGTTCACATTACAGATTTGTCTTGGAATCGAATCAATCATCCCGGAGAAATTCTTGAACTCGATCAAAAACTCAATGTTGTTATTCTTGACTTCGATGATGATAAATCACGTATTCAATTGGGAGTAAAACAATTGAGTCAACATCCATGGGAAGCGCTTAGCGAAGACCTTAAAGAGGGAGACATCGTTGACGGAAAAGTTGCTGTAATTGCTGATTACGGAGCTTTTATCGAAATCGCACCTGGTGTTGAAGGTCTTGTTCACGTTTCTGAAATGTCTTGGAGCACACACATGCGCTCTGCGCAAGACTTTGTAAACGTTGGTGACGAGGTTAGAGTTTCCATTTTGTCACTCGATCGCGAAGATCGAAAAATGTCATTGGGTATGAAGCAACTTTCTGCAGACCCGTGGACGGATATCACATCGAAATATCCTGTTGGTTCGAAGCACAAAGGTGTGATTAGAAACTTCACAAACTTTGGTGTATTTGTAGAGCTTGAGGAGGGTATCGACGGATTGATCTACATCTCTGAGTTGTCATGGACCAAAAAAGTAAAGCACCCATCTGAGGTAGTTACAGTTGGTCAAGACTTGGAAGTTGTCGTTCTTGAATTGGACGTTGACGGTAGAAAGCTCAGCCTCGGTCATAAGCAAATCCAAGATAATCCTTGGAATAAATATGAAAGTGAGTTTTCTGAGGGAACTCTCGTTGACTCATCGATTCATGAAATTGTAGACAAAGGAGCAACGGTCATTCTCAACTATGATATTACTGCTTTTGTTCCCAATCGTCATCTTGAAAAAGAAGACGGAAATAAACTGAAAAAGGGAGAATCTGCTGAGTTCAAGGTCATTGAATTCAACAAGGATTACAAGCGTGTGGTACTATCACATAGTGCAGTTTACAAAGAGATGGAGCAAGAAATCGTAAAAAAAGCAAAGAAGAAAGCTGCCGCCAAAACGGAGGTTTCAACTCTTGGTGATATAGATGCCTTAGCTGATCTCAAAAAGAAGATGAACGAAGAAGAAAATGGCTAGTATTAGTCTTTCTACTGTTTAGAAATTAAGGCGCTATTTTAGCGCCTTTTTTTATGCAAGAATGATGTTGCTGATATACGATCCAACCTCTGCTGTTGTGGAACTTTGATCAGGTGTGATGTCGGGAGTTCCGATATCACTGTTTATGGTTTTTTGTACTGCATCACGAATGGCATTGGCTTCTTGAGCCATATCAAAGTGATCGAGCATCATCGCAGCTGACAAAATTGTAGCAATCGGATTGGCAATTCCTTTTCCTTTGCCTTGCGGAAAGGAACCATGAATCGGTTCAAATAGCGCATACCGATCCCCAATGGAAGCAGAAGCCAACAAACCAATTGATCCACCAATTACACTTGCTTCGTCTGAAATGATATCACCAAACAGATTTCCAGTCAATATAACATCAAATTGAGCAGGGTTTAATACCATTTGCATGGCTGCGTTATCGACAAATAGAAAATCCAATTCAACGTCACTGTACTCTTTGCTGTGTAGCTCGGTCACCACACTTCTCCACAACCGAGAGGAGGCGAGAACATTTGCTTTGTCAACCAATGTCAGTTTATTTTTGCGCTTCGCAGCAGCTTTAAAGGCAAGATGGGCTACTCGTAAAATTTCTTCTTTGGAATACGTACACAAATCAGATGCAATCCCTTTTTCATCCGCTTCTTTCTTTTGACCAAAATAAATCCCTCCTGTTAATTCCCGATAGATCACTAAATCCACTCCTTCAATTCGATCTCGCTTTAGTGGTGAACTTTCGATAAGACGATCGTAGATTGTAACAGGACGCACGTTGCAATACAGATTTAATGTTTTTCGAAGAGCTAGAAGTCCTTGTTCGGGACGTACTTTTGCATTGGGGTCATTATCATATTTCGGGTCTCCTATTGCTCCAAATAATATTGCATCGTTGGATTTGCAAATCTCAATGGTTTTTTCAGGAAGTGGGTTGCCAGTTGCGTCAATGGCAACCGCACCCATCATTGCGTGCTCGAAGCTGAAAGAGTGGTTGTACTTTTTTTCGATTGCTTGTAAAACCTTTACGGCTTCTGTAATGATTTCGGGGCCAATCCCATCTCCAGCTAAAACGGCAATTTTTTTATGCATTTCGTTTCCTTTCGAATTCTTCTATTTTATGCTTATTGTTGATCAAATAATCAATATCGTCATAGCCATTGATTAAACAGGTTTTTTTGTAGCTGTTAATCTCAAAGTCGATATGCAAATCAATAGAGGGGATTTCAATATATTGACCCACCAAATCTACAATAAATTCGCAGTTGGGATTTTCGGTTATGGCTTCAAAAATTGTTTGGAGTTGGCTGTCGCTAACTTGGATAGGAAGCAGTCCGTTGTTCAGGGCATTCTCCTTGAAAATATCAGCAAAGAAACTAGAAATTACCACCTTAAATCCATAATCTGTCAATGCCCAAGCAGCATGTTCACGACTCGATCCACAACCAAAATTATTTCCAGCGACAAGGATAGGTCCTGCAAAAGTAGGATTGTTCAAAACAAAATCAGCGATAGGCTTGTTGTTTTCATCAAATCGCCAGTCACGAAACAGGTTTTCACCAAATCCTTCACGATCGGTCGCCTTTAAAAAACGGGCTGGGATGATTTGGTCTGTATCAACGTTTTCGATATCTAACGGAATGGCAGTTTGTTCTAGTCGGGTAAACTTTTCCATTATAATTGGGTTATATCTACGATTTTACCTTCAATAGCGGCCGCAACTGCAGTGAGTGGGCTTGCTAAAATTGTACGAGCTCCGGGGCCTTGTCTCCCTTCAAAATTTCGATTCGAGGTGGAAACACAGTATTCTCCAGCTGGTATTTTATCATCGTTCATCGCCAAACAGGCAGAGCAACCAGGTTGACGGATCAAAAAGCCTGCTTCTTCAAATATTATACCTAAGCCCTCGTCTTGAATTTGCTTGGCAACTTGCTGTGAGCCAGGAACGATGAGAGCATTTACATTTTCCGCTTTTTTCTTCCCCTTGATATAGTCAGAGGCAACCCTAAAATCCTCGATTCTTGAGTTGGTGCAACTACCGATAAACACGTAGTTTATGGGCAGATTGTTAAGCGTATCCCCTTGATTAAACCCCATATATTCCAAAGACTTTTGGAAGGATTCCTTTTGCGATGAGGGGATTTGTTCTTGTATTCCAATTCCCATGCCTGGATTTGTCCCGTAGGTAATCATAGGACCGATTTCAGTTGCATCAAAGCTGTATTCTTTGTCAAACGACGAATCAGGATCTGAGGGTAGGGATTTCCAATATTTGAGTTTTTGTTGCCACTCTGCTTTTGAAGGCGCAAATTCCCGACCTTCAATATAGTCGTACGTTGTTTGGTCAGGTGCGATCATGCCTCCACGTGCACCCATTTCAATACTCATGTTACAGACCGTCATTCGGCCCTCCATACTCATATTTTCAAATACTTCACCTGCATATTCAACAAAGTAGCCAGTCCCTGAATCTGTACCGAGTTGGGCAATAATGTAGAGAATGACATCTTTTGGATGAACTCCTTTCTTGAGTTCACCATTAACAATAATTCGCATGCTTTTTGGCTTACTCACCAACAAGCATTGACTTGCAAAAACTTGAGCAACTTGACTGGTTCCAATTCCAAAAGCGATCGATCCAAACGCGCCATGCGTTGAAGTATGGCTATCTCCACATACCATAGTCATACCAGGTTGTGTAATCCCCAATTCTGGACCGATGACATGCACGATTCCTTGATAAGGGTGACCTAAGCCATAAAGTTCAATGTCGTGTTCTTCGCAGTTCTTACGCAATTTCGCTACCTGATTTCTAGACAACTCATCTTTTATGGGTAAATGTTGGTTGAGTGTTGGCACGTTGTGATCAACAGTTGCTACAATTTGTTGCGGTCTGAAAACTGGAATGTTTTTATCGTTAAGGACAGAAAATGCTTGTGGACTTGTCACTTCATGGATCAGATGCTTGTCGATGTATAAAATATCAGGGCCGTCTTTCAGTTGATCGACGACATGGCTATCCCAAACCTTGTCAAAGAGTGTTTTCCCCATTGTTTGTTGTTTTCCTATGCATTTAGATTCGCAAGATCAACAATTCTAGGAATATCATCGTCGTTGATTTCTTTGTGCGTATCTGCAAATTTCAAAAATTGTTCGTAAACTTTATCCAGTTGTAGTTTCGTGAGTTCGATTCCAATATTTTTAGCTCGATATGCAAGTGCTGCGCGGCCACTACGAGCGGTCAAGACAATTGCAGAGGTTTCAACACCAACATCATGCGGGTCTATGATTTCGTAGGTCTCTCTATTTTTTATGACACCATCCTGATGAATTCCAGAACTGTGTGCAAAAGCGTTTGCCCCAACGATTGCCTTATTGGCTTGTACACTCATCCCCATGGCGTCAGAAACCATTTGAGAAGTATTATACAAAAGCTTGGTATTGATATTTGTGTCTAGCTGAAGATGAGGGTGCTGACGCATAATCATCACAACCTCTTCTAGCGAGGTGTTTCCAGCACGTTCTCCGATTCCATTGATTGTACATTCAATTTGACGGGCTCCGTTGACAGCGCCCGCAATTGAATTTGCGGTAGCCAAACCTAGATCATTGTGGCAATGGCATGATATAATCGCTTTTTCAATCCCTTTTACATTCTCGACCAAGTACTTGATTTTCGCACCATAATCTTCAGGCAAACAATAGCCGGTTGTATCTGGAATATTAAGAACGGTAGCCCCTGCCTTAATGACCTCTTCACAAACTTTCGCAAGAAAATCATTATCGGTTCTGCCAGCATCTTCAGCATAGAACTCAATGTCCTCAACGTATTGTTTGGCGTGCTTGACAGCTCCGACTGCACGATCTATGATTTGTTCACGGTTGGCGTTAAACTTGTGCTTGATATGGGAGTCTGAAGTCCCAATACCAGTATGAATTCGAGGTCTTTTCGCATGTTTAAGGGCTTGTGCAGCAACATCGATATCTTTCGCCACAGCACGGGTCAAGCCACAAACGGATGCATTTGAAACGATCTTTGATATTTCTTCTACGGAATGAAAGTCACCTGGACTAGAAATGGGAAATCCAGCTTCAATGACATCTACACCAAGCTCGTCAAGACGACTGGCAATATGAAGTTTTTGGTCTGTATTTAGCTTACAACCGGGTACTTGTTCACCATCACGTAGGGTTGTGTCAAAAATGTGGACTTTGTCTTTCGCCATAGGATTTACCTAACGATTAGGATAGACAAATTTAATTTAAAAATATGGCCCAGAAAAATGTATATTTATGAATTGCGCAATTTTAATTTTTTTTCGATTGACTTGATGAATTTTTTCTATGCCTAAGACCCAAAAAGAGTCCCTGTTTCGGTTGGTTAAATCTCTTTCCAAATCAGAAAAAAGACAGTTTAAGCTTTATGTAAATCGATTGAAACCCAATAGCGACAAAAAGTTTATTGCTCTATTCAATTTGTTGGATAAAATGTCGGTTTATGATGAGCAAAAGATTGCAAATTCAAAAATTGTTATGCGAGAGCAGCTATCAAATGTAAAAAGTCATTTGTACAGGCAAATTTTGGTCAGCTTACGTTTGTCGATATCCTCTACCAATAAAAGATTACAGCTAAGGGAACAATTGGATTATGTGTATATCCTTTACAACAAGGGTTTGTATGAGCAGAGTTTGCAAATGCTCCAGCGTGTAAAAGTCCAAGCCGTCAAGCTTGACGAAAGGGCTACCGAGTTTCAAGCGATTGAATTCGAAAAAGCTGTGCAAACGCAGTACCTGTCCAAAACAAGTTTTGATTATGTCAGTGAGATTGCAACCCAATCAACACAAATAGCTTCACACAACGAAGTAACTGCAAAACTATCCAGTCTAGCTCTGTTGCTCTACGCGAAAAATGTGCATTATGGATATGTGAAAAATGATAAGGAGTTCAAGGATATCACAACGTTTTTTGAATCACACATCGAAGAAATCGATCTTGAAAATGCAGGATTTTCCGAGTCCATCTGGTATTATAAATCCCATCTGCTGTATAGCATATTGGTTCAAGATTTGTTGTCGGCCTATAAATTTGCCAATAAATGGGTTGAACTTTTTTATATGTCGCCCGACATGATTCAATTACATCCAGTCTTTTTTATCCGGGGTCACCAACACTTATTTGAAATTTTGTATTTGTTGAAATATATGTCTAAATTCAAAATGGCATTGGAGCGATTTGAATCCACATTAGCTCAGCCGAGCTTTCCTAAAAATCACAATATCTCACCGTATATCTTTATGGGTAGGTATAACAACAAAATCAATTTTCATTTTTTGGAAGGGAGTTTTGACGAGGCCATTCCTTTGATTCCAGAAGTGTTAAACGGAGTTGTACAACATGCTGACCAGCTCGATCAGCACCATATTATGGTGTTGTATTATAAAATCGCCTGTATTTATTTTGGCGCAGGAAATCTTCAAAAATGCATTGTGTATTTGCAGTTTATCATTTCTGACAAATCACTACGAGTTCATCAAGACTTGATGTGTTTTTCAAGAGTTTTAAATGTTGTTGCTCATTATGACGCAGGACTTGACTATGAGCTTGAGACGCAAGTCAAGCAAACCTATAAGTTTTTACTTAAAATGGATGAGCTACAAGCGGTTCAGAAAGAAATGATACGATTTATGAGAAGTCTAACCGATATTTATCCAAGTGAACTCAAGCAAGCTTTTCGACAGCTCCACGCTTCATTAAAGCGTTTTGAAAATGATCCATATGAAAAACGATCTTTTCTGTATCTCGATATTTTGTCTTGGCTCGAAAGTAAGATTGAAAATAGATCGATAGGGGAGGTCATACGCGAAAAGGCATCTTTGTTAATCCGTTAACGCATTCCATAACACATCATCGGGATAGGGAGCGATAAATTCCATTTCCTCTTTCTTTGTTGGATGAACAATTAGGAGATATCGGGCATGAAGATGAATACTTCCATTTGGATTTGGTCGCTTTGCCCCATATTTTAAGTCACCCTTGATATGCAGTCCCACTGCTGCCAATTGTGCGCGAATTTGATGATGGCGTCCTGTTTCCAGTTCAATCTCTAAAACGTGGTATGTTTTTAATGACTCCACAAGGCGATAGCGTAGGACCGCATGTTTTGTATTTGGGGTGGTTTTGGGGTAATGAAAAGATTTGTTCTTAGAGCTGTTTTTTTTTAAATAATGCTCAAGTCTTGCACTTGATTCTGGGGTTCCAGAAACAACGGCTCGATATACCTTTTTGGGTATTCTATCCTTAAATTGCTGATTGAGTCGCGTTAGCGCCTTTGATGTTCGCGCGAGCACAATTACACCAGTCGTTGGGCGATCGAGCCGATGGACCAAACCCAAAAACACATCACCTTGCTTTTTATACTTGTTCTTGATATATCGCTTAGCAATATCGACCAATGATTCATCGCCTGTTTGATCCCCCTGCACAAGTAGTCCAGCTGCCTTGTTGACAACCAAGAGGTGATTGTCCTCGTATATTACAGATAAGTCAGACAATTAATATTGTTCGTTTTGATTTGGAAAGTCAACGGATTTGACATCAGAAACATAGTTTTCGATAGCTGTTTTCATATCCTCATAAAGATTCATATACCTTCTTAAAAAACGAGGATTAAACGAATTAGTCAAACCAATGAGGTCATGAACAACGAGCACCTGCCCATCAACATCAGAACCTGCTCCGATTCCAATGATGGGAATACGCACAGATTCGGCAACTTGTTTTGCTAGTGAGGAAGGGATTTTTTCCAAAACAATTGCAAAACAACCAAGCTCCTCCAACTTTTTCGCATCCGAAATAAGTTTTTGAGCTTCTTCTTTTTCCTTAGCCCTAACGGAGTAAGTTCCAAACTTATAGATCGATTGCGGGGTCAGACCCAAATGACCCATGACTGGGATTCCAGCATTGAGAATGTTGGTAATCGATTGCTCAATTTCTTCGCCACCTTCTAGCTTGACAGCATGTGCACCTGACTCTTTCATAATTCGAATCGATGACCGAAGTGCCTCTTGCGCGTCGGATTGATAACTACCAAATGGCAAGTCAACAACGACAAGAGCGCGCTTACTCGCCTTCACCACTCCTGACGCATGATAAATCATTTGATCTAACGTAATGGGTACGGTTGTTTCATGGCCCGACATGACATTGGAAGCAGAATCTCCAACAAGGATGACATCAACGTTTGCAGCATCGACGACACTGGCCATTGAATAATCATATGCGGTTAACATAGAAATCTTTTCATTTGACGCTTTCATCTCAATGAGACTGTTCGTCGTAACTCGTTTGTATTCTTTGTTGCTCTTGGACATGGCACAAGTTTGTCCAAAAATACATTATAAAGCTGAAACCCAAACGATGACTGACACCCTGTCAGTATATCCCTCATGGCATAGTCATTGAATATGGTTGAAAAAAATATAAATCATGAGTAAAATAATCGGTATTGATTTAGGAACAACAAATTCTTGTGTTTCCGTGATGGAAGGGAACGAGCCTGTTGTTATTCCCAACGCAGAAGGCAAACGAACAACCCCTTCTGTCATTGCATTCGTTGAAGGAGGCGAAATCAAGGTCGGAGATCCAGCAAAACGCCAAGCTGTAACAAACCCAACCAAAACGATTTCCTCCGTAAAGCGATTTATGGGAAACAAATTTTCCGAATCAACAAAAGAGATTAAACGCGTTCCTTACGCTGTTGTAAAGGGCGATAATAACACCCCACGTGTTGATATCGATGGGCGTTTGTATACCCCACAAGAGCTTTCTGCGATGATCTTGCAAAAAATGAAAAAAACTGCAGAGGACTATCTCGGTCAGTCAGTGACAGATGCTGTGATCACTGTTCCTGCTTATTTTAACGATGCGCAACGTCAAGCTACGAAGGAAGCAGGAGAAATTTCTGGCTTAAAAGTTCACAGAATTATCAATGAACCAACATCTGCAGCATTGGCTTATGGTCTTGACAAAAGCGGAAGTGACAGAAAAATTGCTGTCTATGATCTTGGTGGTGGAACCTTTGATATTTCAGTACTTGAACTCGGAGATGGTGTTTTTGAGGTGTTATCAACCAATGGAGATACTCACCTTGGTGGGGATGACTTTGACGAGGTGATTATCGATTGGCTAGCTGGGGAGTTTAAATCTGCCGAAGATGTTGACCTGCGAGAAGATCCAATGGCCCTTCAACGATTGAAGGAAGCTGCTGAGAAAGCGAAAATTGAATTGTCATCTTCAACGCAAACCGAAATCAATTTGCCATATGTGACGGCAACTGCATCTGGGCCAAAACACCTTGTTCAAACACTGACAAGAGCCAAATTTGAGCAGTTGTCGGCTGAATTGGTAAAGCGCTCTATGACGCCTGTAAAGAACGCACTTTCAGACGCAGGACTATCAACTGATGAGATTGATGAAGTTATTTTGGTAGGTGGTTCAACTCGAATTCCTGTGATTCAAGAAGAAGTTGAAAAATTCTTCGGCAAAAAACCATCTAAAGGAGTAAATCCTGATGAAGTTGTTGCCGTTGGCGCTGCGATTCAGGGAGGTGTACTCACGGGAGATGTCAAAGATGTATTACTGCTCGACGTAACTCCCCTTTCACTGGGAATTGAAACCATGGGTGGAGTACTGACCAAGTTGATCGAAGCAAATACAACGATTCCAACTAAAAAATCACAAGTGTTTTCAACTGCTGCTGACAATCAGCCCTCTGTAGAAATTCATGTTTTACAAGGTGAGCGTCCGATGGCTGCTGATAACAAAACCATTGGAAGGTTCCACTTGGATGGAATCCCACCGGCTCCGAGAGGGACACCTCAAATCGAGGTAACCTTTGATATTGACGCCAATGGATTGATTCAGGTCACCGCACTAGATAAGGCCACAAACAAGTCTCAAGACATTCGCATTGAAGCTTCTTCTGGATTAACAGAAGAAGAAATCGAGAAGATGAAGAAGGAGGCCGAAGCAAATGCAGAAGCCGACAAAAAGGCGAAAGAGCAAGTGGATACGCTAAACAACGCTGATGCGATGATTTTTCAAACCGAAAAGCAGTTGACTGAATTTGGAGATAAATTGTCAGACGACAAGAAGAAACCAATTCAGGACGCTTTAGAAGTTTTGAAAAAAGCATATGAAGCCAAAGATGTAGAGGCGATTACACCTGCGCTAGACAGCATCAATGAGGCATGGAAAAATGCTTCTGAAGAGATGTACAAAGCACAAGCCGATAAGGGCGGTGCCACAGAACCACAAGCAGATGCAGGTGCGCAATCTGGAGAGACCAACGATGAAGACGTAGAAGATGTTGACTTTGAAGAAGTCAAATAACCTCTCTAAAATCTTATTTCTTAATTTAAAAACGCACTGCAAATCGCAGTGCGTTTTTGTATTTTAGCAATCACGATGGACAAATCAACTCTTCTCAAAAAAATCAATGACAGAAACCATGGAACACTCATGCAGACCCTTGGGATTGAATTCACAGAAATTGGAGAAAACTATTTGGTTGCTCGTATGCCTGTGAGTCCAGCAGTACATCAGCCAGATGGCGTGCTTCACGGTGGAGCAACTGCTGCCCTTGCCGAAACTGTAGGAAGTTCAGCGGCTGCTGTATTTTGCCTTCCAAAAGACCATATGTTGCGTGGAATCGATGTGTCTGCTAAGCATGTAAGAGGTGTTCGATCTGGATTTGTACACGCCAAAGCAATGGCTATACATCAGGGGAAAACGATGCAAGTGTGGTCGATTGAAATTACAGATGATCAAAATCGTTTGGTATCAACATGCTCCTTGACCACGCTTATCCTTCCGATTAAAAAGTAACGGTTTTGACCTCGAAATCATTTTTTGAAGATATTGAACACCATTTTCACAACAAATTGCCATTTGTTGTATTTCGACAACCAAATCAAAGCAAGCTGACAGCTTTTCTTGATTTCGGGACATCTGAAAAATCAAATAAAAAGTTTATTGTCAGCCCTTTTGACTCTTCAATGTATTTTTCGATCCATTCCCACAAGATTCTTGATCTTGACTACAATTCAGAAATTGCAACGCCTAAATCGAAAGAAATAGAATGGCTTGATTTAGAAAATAAGCACAAAGAACACACCAACCTGATTCGCAAGGCTCTTTCCAGTATTCAAGAATCACCTCTCAAAAAAGTTGTGCTGGCGACTTCCCTTCAACACAATGGTGCAGTAAATTCGCCATCGTCTTATTTTAAAAGGATCCTAGCGCAGTACACAAACACCTTCAACTACCTATTATTTCACCCCGATTGTGGGGTATGGATGGGATCAACTCCTGAACGACTTATCACGATGAGTGGTCAATGTTTGCAAACGATGGCTTTGGCAGGTACGCGACCTTATGGCTCAAGTGAATGGGGTAATAAGGAAAAGGAAGAGCAGGAGTTTGTTGTACGAGAAATTGTAAATACGTTAAAGCAATACACCCCACATGAACTCATAAAATATGCTGATGCTGAAACCATCCGTGCTGGTCATTTGGAGCATTTACGGACAACGATAACGGCAGATTTGTCAATTTCGCCGATTGATGCAGCTCAAGCACTTCACCCAACTCCTGCTGTTGGGGGAGTGCCAAAACAGATGGCGCTTGACTTTATAGGTTTTCATGAGCAATTGGATCGGTCTTTATATTCGGGATTTTTGGGGACTGTCTCCCCAGAGCAAACAAGTCTTTATGTCAATCTCCGGTGTATGTCTATTCAAGATTATATGGCGACAGTGTATGTCGGGGGTGGAATCACCGAAAAAAGCGACCCACAAGACGAATGGCAAGAGGTGTTGCAAAAGGCAAACACGATGGGGCGTATATTGGCTAGTGAACAATAAGAGCATTTTGTACCTTTGCCATTGCTATGAACCTCTCAACCATACCCGTTGTTCGCTTGGTAATTCAACAACTTCTCAATTATGGGATTCACCATATCGTTATTGCACCTGGTTCAAGAAATGCCCCGATTACAGTTGGATTAACAACTCACAAAGCGTTTACGACTTACAGTATTGTTGACGAGCGCTCTGCTGGCTTTTTTGCAATCGGACTTTCACAACAACTTCATCAGCCAGTTGCTGTGCTGTGTACTTCAGGGTCTGCACTTTTAAACATCTATCCAGCTGTTTCAGAAGCATATTACAGTCGTTATCCACTAGTCGTATTAAGCGCTGATCGTCCAACGTATCAAATCGATATTGGAAATGGCCAAACCATTAGGCAATCTGGTGTGTTTTCAAAACACCTCATATCAGAAACTTCGCTTTTACAGGATATCACACATAATCAATCTGCAATTATTGAGAGTAATACGCAGCAATTGATTGATGTGCAATCTACTCCGCAAGAGGTAGAGAGTCAACAAAAAACAATTGAAAAGAACAACACAAAACACCTTCAAAAGGTGCTCTCTGAAATGCTTTCTCAACAAGTTCCAGTACACGTTAATATTCCTTTGGAAGAACCCCTTTACGATTTTCATGATCAAAACGAAATCGTAGTCGAGCAAGTGAAACAGCCAAAAAACCCGCAACCAAAAAATCTCGAATCCGTTCAATCAAAGTGGAATGAATCCAAACGTATCCTTGTTGTGGTGGGAACGCTTTCACCAGAAACTTTAAGTGCAAAGAGCATTTCGGTTTTAGCGCATGACCCAAGGGTTGTCGTCCTACATGAAATCACCTCCAATCTTCATCACCACAACTTTATTTCCCATATCGATCGGGTGATTTTACCGATAGAGAAGCAAAAAAATAGCCATGAGATTTTTCAATCACTCGTCCCAGACCTTCTTATCACAATGGGGGGTATGGTGGTTTCGAAAAAGATAAAATCGTTGTTGCGATCATACAAAGGAGTCTCACACCATCATGTCGGAACTGATCGACCGCTTGATACTTATTATTTGAGCGTTCAGCACCTTCAGATTGATCCAAATTCTTTTTTTGTTGACCTGACCTCTTCATCTGACTCCAAAGCGAATTATCAAGATCAGTGGCTTCAGTTGTCTCGACAACGAGAGATCGCACACAATAGTTTTCTTGCAAACGCGCCATTCAGTGATCTATCGGTTTTTAATAAAATCATGCGTGCGGTTCCAAAAAATTATTTGCTTCAGTGGGCAAACAGTTCCCCGATTCGATATGCACAGTTATTTCCTGTACCAAAAGATTCCCAATCCTTTTGCAATCGAGGGACAAGTGGAATTGAGGGAAGTATTTCGACAGCGGTCGGCGCAGCTGTAGGTAGTGACAGACCAACTTTGATAATCACAGGCGATTTGAGTTTCTTTTACGACGCAAATGCCCTTTGGAATCAATATATTCCAGCTAATTTCAGGTTGATTGTCGTCAATAATGGCGGAGGAGGTATTTTTAGGATATTACCAAATGCCAAAGAAACGCCTGGCTTTGAAACTTATTTTGAAACCAAGCATAAGCGAACTGCAAAATACATGGCAAAACAGTACGGTTTGTCTTATCAAAGTGTGCGAACTAGCATTGGTCTGCGGTTGGTTTTAGGTCGATTTTTTTCAAAATCTAATCGTGGAAAAATATTGGAAATTAGAACGCCTTCAACTACCAATGACCTAGTTTTACAATCCTATTTTAAGTTTTTAAGTGAACATTCAGATTAAGTCTTAATTTTGTAAAAAATTGAATATGAAACCAGTTTGGAAGCCCATAGAAACCTATTCCGACATCTTGTTTGAAATCTACAACGGAGTTGCTAAAATTACGATCAACCGTCCCGAGGTTTACAATGCATTTCGTCCCCAGACCAATACGCAAATGCTTGAAGCCATCGAAATTTGCAGAGAGCGTGATGATATCGACATCGTTCTTTTTACAGGCACAGGTGATAAAGCTTTTTGCAGTGGTGGGGATCAAAATGTTAAGGGAATCGGCGGATATATTGGGGATGATGGTGTACCTCGTTTGAATGTACTTGATTTACACAAAAGAATTCGGGAGTTGCCCAAGCCAGTAATCGCCATGGTCAATGGGTATGCCATCGGAGGTGGTCATGTTCTCCATGTCGTTTGTGATCTGACCATTGCGAGTGAAAATGCCATTTTTGGACAGACTGGTCCAAAAGTGGGAAGCTTTGACGGGGGGTTTGGATCGTCTTATTTGGCGCGCCATGTCGGGCAAAAGAAAGCACGTGAAATTTGGTTTTTATGCAAGCAGTATAGCGCGCAAGAGGCCTTAGATATGGGTATGGTGAACCGCGTTGTTCCCTTAGAAGATTTGGAATCTGCTACACTGGAATGGTGTGAGCTTATGCAACAACGAAGTCCTTTAGCACTTCGCATGATCAAACGCAGTTTGAATGCGGAACTAGACGGGCAACACGGTTTGATGCAACTCGCTGGGGATGCAACGCTATTGTACTATTTAACGGAAGAAGCACAAGAAGGTAAAAATGCTTTTTTGGAAAAGCGACGCCCTGATTTCAACAAATATCCTAAATTCCCTTAGTGAACAATCAAATTTTTGAATAGGGTGACTTTTACGACTTGGATCAAAGCAGCTCGATTGAGAACCATTCCGCTTTCCATCTCTGGAATATTAGTTGGGTCAGCGGCAGCTTTATTAAAAAATGAGTTTAATGTTAGCGTATTTACACTCGCTATTCTCACTACGGTTTGCTATCAATTACTTTCCAATTTTGCCAATGATTATGGCGATGGTATCAAAGGAACAGATAATGATGAAAGACTTGGCCCAAAAAGAATCCTTCAATCTGAACTGATTTCTAGAACGCAGCTCCGCCAAGCAATTTTTGTCATTTCTGGTGTTGCTGTACTCTTGACGATTTTACTGGTTTACAGTGCTTTTGGACTGAGTAAAACTGCTTTGACTTTTCTCGGATTGGGCTTTCTTGCCATCGTTGCTGCTATACGATACACAGTTGGTTCTAATGCATATGGCTATAAGGGTTTTGGAGATTTATTTGTCTTTCTGTTTTTTGGGTGTGTCAGTGTTTTGGGCAGCCATTATTTGTATACATATGAATTGGAACTCTCGTTGATTTTTCCAGCGATTTCAATAGGGTTACTATCCGTGGGAGTTTTGAACATCAACAATATGCGCGACCGAGTAAACGACAAGCAATTTGGGAAAACCACGATTGCTGTTCGTTTGGGTGCTGAAAAAGCGGCCTTATATCAACTGGCACTGGTTGGTATTCCCGTTATTTTAACAGTTGTTTACGGCTTGATCTACCATGCCATTGCCTTTGTTGTAATGTCGGTGATTATGATGATTCCAATTTCGCTCCATCTCAAGGTTGTGTTTCAAAAACAAAACGAGAAAAACTTCGACCCAGAACTCAAAAAAATCGCTTTGCTGACATTCTTTTATGCCATTTCGTTTAGTTTGTTGTTAATTGTCTTTTGAGTATGAAATTCTCATGGACTAGACATCAACTTCAATTCAAAACTCCTGGCGGAACTTCAAGAGGGGTTTTGCGTCACAAAGACAGTTGGTTGATTCAAATCTCCAAAGGCGATCAATATGGCATCGGCGAATGTAGCATCATTGAAGGGCTTAGCCCAGAGTCTCCACAGATTGTCCAAAACATTTTGGAGGAAATCCCACAATATCTAAACGAGGGAAAGGAGTTTCTTCTCCAACGTTATTCAAAAGTACCTGCTGTACAATTTGCCATTGAAATGGCTTTTTCAGGATTAGACTCACATCATCCTTTATTGCATTTTGACACGCCGTTTGTTCATCAACAACAAATGATTCCAATTAATGGATTGATCTGGATGGGCGATGTTGAGACCATGATGACTCAACTCGAGCAAAAAATTAAACTAGGATTTTCATGTATCAAAATCAAAGTTGGTGCAATTGATTTCGAATCAGAATGCAATTTCCTAGCCCATATTAGAAAACGATTTCACAGTTCTGATCTTACGCTTCGCTTAGACGCAAATGGTGCTTTTCAACCTGAAGACGCCATGCAAAAATTGAACAGACTTTCAGAGTATAATATTCACTCTATCGAGCAGCCCATTGCTCCTGGTCAGTGGAAAGAAATGGCCACTTTAGGCAAAACTTCGCCCATTCCAATCGCACTAGATGAGGAACTGATCGGTATCTCCTCTAAACAAGAGAAAGTAAATTTGATCCAAGAAATAAAACCACAATACATCATTCTCAAGCCGAGTTTGGTAGGTGGGTGGCAAGGTGCTGATCAGTGGGTGTCAATAGCCGAAAAGCATGCTGTTGACTGGTGGGCTACAAGTGCGCTTGAAAGCAACATTGGGCTCAATGCAATTGCGCAATGGGTGAGCACAAAACAAATTAATCGACCACAAGGGCTTGGAACGGGTGGATTATTTACAAACAATATCGATACACCTTTGTATCTTAGAGGTCAAAATATGGGGTTTGATCCCAATAAACTTTCGGATTTTACGTTGAAAACATGTTTATAGAAAATGCATATAAAGGAAAATCAGATGCGTGGCGGTATATCGTTGGTATTTTTCTAATCATAGTGATTTATTTTATGGCTTCTATGCCATTTGGGATTGCCTTAATGGCAGAAGCAGGTGCTGGAAAGTTAGCTGGAATGTCAGAAACTGAAATGCTTTCTGTTCTCGAACCGAATACGACTCTATTTTATATGCTTTTGCCCTTTGCATTTGCTTTTTTTGGGATTCTCATGATTTCTCGTTTATTGCACGATCAACCACTCAAATTCCTTGTGACGAGTCGCTCCTCGTTTGACTGGAGTCGTGTCGCTTTTTCGTTTTTAGTAGTGACTGTTCTAGCGGTATTATCATTAGCCATAGATTTAGCGCTTTCCCCTGAAAATTATGAGTGGAATTATGACCCTGAACGCTTTGTTGGACTTGTACTAATTGCTGTATTGATGATCCCTTTACAGACAACTGCTGAAGAATTGTTGATGAGGGGTTATTTGTTTCAGGGGCTTGGTGCAGCTTTCAAAAATCGATTGGCTCCATTGTTGATCACCTCCATTTCTTTTGGACTTCTTCATTCTTTGAATCCAGAAGTAGCCAAATTGGGATATGGGTTGATTTCAATATACATCATTACAGGACTATTTTTAGGAATAATAACCTTGATGGATGAAGGACTTGAGCTCTCTATCGGTTTCCACGCTGCCAATAATTTAGTCATTGCTTTGTTGGTGACGTCTGATTGGACTGCTTTTCAAACAAACTCACTTTACAAAGATGTTTCAGACCCTGTATTGGCAGAATATATTATTCTTCCTGTGATTATATATTCATTGGTTGGATTTATCCTGACCAAAAAATACAAGTGGAGTTCATGGAAATCAAAATTGACGGGTTCTGTTTCAAATCCTTCCTAATGCATTCTGATTTTCGTCTCAATGGAGTATCCTATGATCGTGACCATCTGTTGTCGTATGCACATGAGCTCAGTAACGAAAAGCAGGAATACCTAAGCGAATTGGGTCGATTTATTTTGGATTGGTATTCCGAAAAACCTGATCTTGTGCTCCAAACGAGCGGTTCTACCGGCAAACCCACTCAAATTCTCGCTCCTAAAACCGTGTTGTCTGCTTCTGCAATGACAACAGTCAAGGCATTCAATCTGCAACCAAAGCAGCAGGCTCTTTTGTGTTTGCCTGTTCGGCATATCGCAGGAAAGATGATGCTCATTCGGGCTTTATTGGCCGGATTATGGATCGATATTATCGAACCAACCGCAACGTTTGGGGTTTCTAAAACATACGACTTCACGGCAATGACACCTCACCAGTTGCGCAATTCTCTCGACCAGATTTACCAATTTAAGCAAATCATTGTCGGAGGAGCCCCTGTCGATGATTCACTGAGAGCTGCGGTAAAGGGGCATGTCTGTCGTATTTTTTCTACCTATGGAATGACAGAAACCTATAGTCATGTTGCCCTGCAAAACCTGAGTAAAGGGGAAAGGCAGTACACGGCGGTTGGCGATGTGACATTTTCCATAAAAGAAGATGCTTTGGTTATTCATGCGCCCCATATTGGCATCGAAAAACTTATAACGACAGATTGTGTGGATTTGATATCCCCCACCGAGTTTGTATGGAAAGGAAGAAGTGATTATGTGATCAATTCTGGTGGGATCAAACTGCATCCTGAACAGATTGAAAAAGCGCTTTCAGCGGTTATTTCAGTACCGTTTTTTGTATTTGGCAAACCAGATAAACAATTGGGACAGTCTTTGTCTATCGTGTTTGAAGGTCAAGCGCCAAATCAAGTTGCAAATACCATTTCAAAACTCGATACACTCGGCAGGTACGAGAAGCCAAAGGATTATTTCGTACTTTCGCATTTCGTTCGTGCTAATGGAAAAATTCTTCGACACCAAACCCTTCAAACAATCGACTTTTCATGAAGTATAATAAAAATGTGATTTTCGGGATTGCCTCACTCATTCTTACATTGATAGGCATCGGTATTATCTTGTTGGGTGCGTTTAAGTACCCAGAATATTCTTTTGGATTTAGCTTGACAGGCACGGGCTTTATCGCTGTCGGTTGGGCTTTTAATGCGCTAAAAGGAAGGGTCTAACGACCAATCATGTCTTCGGGGCGAACCCATTGATCAAATTCTTCTCCAGTTACGTATCCAGTCGCTATGGCAGCATCGCGTAGTGTTGTGTTTTCCTCATGTGCCTTTTGAGCGATTTCAGCGGCTTTGTAATATCCAATTTTCGTATTGAGTGCGGTCACCAACATCAGGGAATTGTCAACAAGCTTTTGAATGACATTCGTATTGGGTTCGATACCCTGGGCACAATGTATATCAAAGCTTGTAACTGCATCTGCGAGTAAACGAGCTGACTGCAAAAGATTGTTGGCCATAAGGGGTTTAAACACATTGAGTTCAAAGTGACCTTGTGCACCTCCAAACGCAACAGAAACATCGTTTCCGATGACTTGTGCACAAACCATGGTTAGGGCTTCACACTGTGTAGGGTTTACCTTTCCTGGCATGATCGAGCTCCCTGGCTCATTTGCGGGTATCGACAACTCGCCAATCCCGGATCGTGGACCACTTGACATAACTCGAATATCATGTGCGATTTTATGAAGTGAAACAGCGACTTGACGTAAAGCACCATGTGTTTCTACAAAAGCATCATGACTTGCTAGCGCCTCAAACTTGTTGGGCGCTGTGACAAACGGATGCCCAGTAAACTCTGCAATATAGCCGGCTACACGCTCTGCATAGCCGTCAGGGGTATTGATTCCTGTTCCAACTGCAGTACCGCCCAGTGCCAACTCGGCGAGATGCGGTAAGCTGTTTTCAATGGATTTGATCCCATATTCAATTTGTGCTACATATCCAGAAAATTCCTGCCCCAAGCTCAATGGGGTAGCGTCCATCATATGCGTTCGCCCAATTTTAATCACATCTGTAAATGCATTCGACTTCTCAGCAAGCGTTTTTTTGAGCTGATGCAATGCAGGTAGTGTGTTTTCAACGATACGTTTATACGCTGCAATATGCATTCCAGTCGGGAAGGTGTCGTTGGAGGATTGCGACTTGTTTACATCATCGTTTGGGTGCAGTGTTTTCTCACCTTCACCCAAAACTTGACCTGCCAATACATGCCCACGATTGGCAATGACTTCATTGACATTCATGTTAGACTGCGTCCCCGAGCCCGTTTGCCAAATCACAAGTGGAAATTGATCATCATGCTTACCTTCCAAGATTTCATCGCAGACTTGGGCAATGAGGTCTCGTTTACGTTTTTCCAATTCACCGAGCTCAGCATTGGTATAGGCAGCTGCCTTTTTAAGAATGGCAAAGCCATAAATCAGTTCAATCGGCATCGATCCAGGATCTCCAATTTTAAAGTTGTTTCTTGAACGTTCGGTTTGGGCACCCCAATACTTGTCTGCGGGTACATTTACAACTCCTAAGGTGTCTTTTTCGGCTCGGAATGACATGGAAATAAATCTTTTTGCAAAGGTAAGAAAAATCAAATGCGGATTTTATCAACCTTTCTTGTGTGCATCAAACTTTCTAAATAAATTTGCAACATCAATAGACATCTATGTTTACGTTTGAACAATATCTTGGATTTATTCTTTTTCTAACCATACTCACCACGGGGTTCTGGCTTATGATTTTCCTCATTGGCTTTGTGATTCCTTACTGGTTAAGTGGTAACCTGATTGAGTGGTTTAAAGAAAGAAAAAAAGCGAAACAATCAGAATAGCTTTATAATTCAAAATCTCCAAAGTCTCCCTGTCCGTATGATCCCCTGCGGCCGCGCTGTCTGTTTTTCTCTTGTCTAAATCGGTATGTAAAGGTTAAGGTAAATGTTGGTTCACGCCTTTGATAAATCCCATCGGTAACTGCAACTGGTGTGGTCGTTTGGTAATCATACTTTCCCGTATTAAACAAATCGCTAAATCGTAAGTTTAGCGTCGCTTTATCATTGAAGATGTCTTTGCTCAAAGCGAGATCCGTGTATAAAAATTCTTTACTTTTCCCAAATGAGGATTCGTCTGGACCTCGATATCGTAAAGAGAATTGAGACTGTATAGCGAACGGCAAGCGGTATGAGTTACTTATATTTCCTGACCAGCTTGTGTTGTCTGTATCATAGGATGCGCCTTGATAATTTCCTTCCTCTATGCGTCTAAAGAAATTTACACTTGCATTGGTACGCATTCCTTTAATCAAACGTAAAGAAGTGTTAAACTCAACTCCAAATTGTTCTACTGTACCCAGATTTATCGGAAGACGACGTATCACAGGGGTTTCTATGCCGTTTACAAAAACTGTTTCGTCCGTCACTATGGCAACTCGGCTAATGGCATCCGTTGACTTGCGATAGTAAACAGAAGTATTTAACGTAACTTTTTTAAACTGTTTCAAATAGCCAATGTCGATACCGTTGGAGTAACTCGGATCAAGTTTTGGGTTTCCTTGAAAATAACTGGTTTTACTCGATCTCGATTGAAACGGGTTAAGCGTCCAAGCGTTTGGTCGTGAGATCCTTCGGTTATATCCCAAGGTGACGCTTGCAGTAGGGCTGATTTCATAACCTAAGTTGAGTGTAGGGAAGTAACCGTTATAGCTATCGTTGTTGATAGGCGTGTTGGAGTCGAGTTGTTCAACAAATACCCTTGTATTTTCAAAGCGCAACCCAGCAAGGAATGAGAAAGCGTTGAATTTTTTACCGTATTGGGTGTATAGCGCATGAACTTCTTGTTCAAAGTCGAGAACATTCGAAAGGTTTTCATCAATCGTTGCAGTGCCATTTTCATCAATAATTTCAACCTCAAAATCGATTATTCTTTTGTTATCTGTTCCTCGATATCCCGCCTCAAATTGCGTGTTTTTATCGATGGGATATACATAATCGATTTGTGCCAGATTTCGATCTTGACTTTCTACCGTAGTGTTGATTTCACTATCATCAGAAGGCTGACCATTTTCGAAAAATGAATTGATATCAGAAGTTTCTGTTTCGTCATTTTTTTCTGTTTGTAAAGTTGCGGTCAATTTGTGTCCTTGTTCGTTGAATTTATGTTCAAAATCAACACTAAGCTGATTGCTATCCTCTCGATCAATTTCATTTTCGTAACGATTTGTAACCAAAACTTCGTCTATTTGATACTGAGATTGCTCATTGATTGTCGTGTCGAAGCCATCTCGCTCGTTCATGAGGTAGCTCATGGTTAGTGAAGACTTTTCAGTCATTTGATAATCCAATCCAACATTGACATTAAACCCTTGCCTTCTTCGATCGAAAAGACGTTCCTCAACATAACGATCTACGGATTCAAGAGGGTTTGTATATACATTGTCTTGCACAGCCCGTCCCTTATTCGTGCGATCACTATATCCCGAATTGGTAAAAAAGTTAAACTTCCCTTTTCGATAATTTAAGTTGGCTGATCCGCTATAGGTGTCGTTTTTCCCTGTGGAAAGGTTAAATACCCCATTTAGACCCTTTAAGAATCGTTTGGCCAAAATGATATTGATAATCCCAGTTGTGCCTTCGGCCTGGTAACGAGCAGAAGGTGAGGTAATTATTTCAACTTTCTCAATTGATTCTGCAGGTAGTCTTGTCAGTGCGTCAATACCACCGAGTCCGATTAGCCCCGACGGTTTTCCGTCAACTAGAATTCGGACGTTGTTGTTTCCTCGAAGTTCGATATTCCCATCAATATCAACTGAAACAGAGGGTACATTTTCCAACACATCAGATACTGTTCCCCCGCGAATAAGGTTGTTTTTGCCAACATTGTAAACGCGCTTATCCAAACGAATTTCAACTTCTGCACTTTGTCCTACCACATCGACACCCTCCAGTGACTCAACCGATGAAACGAGCTTGATGGTTCCGATGTTGGTATTGTTTGTATATCGCTTTAAATCAGTTGTTATACTTTCAAATCCGATATACTCAAAGTTCAATGAATAGTCATTTGGGGATACATTGAGTTTGAAAATTCCATTTTCGTCAGCGATTCCGCCGTCTGCTAAATCCCCATTTCGATTATAAACAGACACAGTGGCATAGGGTAGGGGTTCACTGTTCTCTGCATCGGTTATGGTCCCGCTCAAAACTATTTGACGAGCTTGGCCAAAGCTTGTGAGGGTAAATAGAAAAAGAATAAAAAGTAAAGCTGTGTTTTTTATCATTATATTTTGATATTTAAGTCTAGTAATTGTTTGTGAAGTTGGTGGTCGTTTGAAAATTGAATTCCTTTAAACCCCAAATCAACAGCCGCCTTAACATTGTCAGCACGGTCGTCGATAAAAACACAAGTCGTTGCATCTAAACCATATCGCTCTAACAATAATTTATAGATTGCAGGGTCTGGTTTCACAAGTTTCTCATCGCCTGAAACAACAATACCCTTAAACCATGATAAAAAGGGAAATTTTTGCAGCGCAACAGGGAATGTTTCCCCACTCCAGTTAGTCAACGCATAAATGGTATAGTCAGGGGATTGATGTAATTTTTTTAAAATTTCTACTGTCCCAGTAAGCTCATAACCAAGCATCTGTTCCCATTCACCATAATACATTCGAATAAGACGCTCATGTTCTGGAAAGAGTGCAATTCGTTCTCGAGTTGCTTGCTCCAAGCTATGACCAGCATCTTGCTGTTCATTCCATGCTGAAGTACAAATATTCTCAAAAAACCAATTCATTTTTTCACGATTACCGCGAAATTCTTTGAGAAAAACATATTCAGGGTTCCAGTCAATTAGAACGCCACCGAGGTCAAAAACAATTGTATTCATCATCATAGTTCATTAGATTTAGATTCTTGATTGATCATTAAATAAGATTTGAGAAAAGGGTCTAGCCCTCCATCTAGAACCGAACTGACATCACTTGATTCGTGTCCGCTTCTTACGTCTTTTATCATTTTATAAGGTTGCATCACATAATTTCGAATTTGCGATCCCCATTCGATTTTCATTTTATTGGCTTCGATTGCGTCTCTTGTTTTTCTTTTGTTTTGAAGTTCAATCTCATAAAGTTGGGAGCGCAACATTTGCAAGGCTCTTTCTCTGTTTTCGTGTTGGGATCTTGTTTCCGAACAACTGATTTGAATCCCAGTCGGCTTATGGGTCAACTGAACTTTGGTCTCAACCTTATTTACGTGTTGTCCTCCTGCACCACTAGATCGTGCAGTTGTGATTTGAATGTCAGCTGGGTTGATGTCAATTTGTATCGTATCATCAACAAGCGGGTAAACATAAACAGATGCAAAGCTGGTGTGTCGTTTTGCATTGCTATCAAATGGCGAAATCCTCACCAATCGGTGGACACCATTTTCTCCTTTTAGCCAACCAAAAGCATAATCTCCTTTACATTCAATCGTAACGGTTTTGATCCCAGCTACATCGCCTTCTTGCATATTGAGCTCTCGAACCTTAAACCCTTTCTTTTCTGACCACATCATATACATTCTCATCAGCATTGAAGCCCAATCACAGCTTTCTGTTCCACCTGCTCCCGCAGTGATTTGAAGTACAGCAGAGAACGAATCCCCTTCTTCTGAAAGCATATTTTTAAACTCGAGTTCCTCAATAAAGCTTGTCGTCTCAGCGAATAGGGCGTTAAGCTCTTCGGATACATCATCACCACTTTTTGAGAATTCAACGAGCACAGAGAGATCATCGATTTTGGAGGTTAACTGATTGATGTCTGACAGCCATTGTTTTTTTGGCTGAAGTGCTCGAATATAAGCTTCAGCAGCTGAAGTGTCATCCCAAAAATCAGGAGCTAAGGTTTTTTCCTCTTTGTTTTGAACATCGATAGTTAGCGAGTCCACGTCAAAGAGACCTCCTTAACGCAGCCAGGCGATCTTTAAGTTTTTGATAAAGTTCAGATGTGAACATTGCAATTTTTTTTACGAATATAAATAAACTCAATACAAAACGAACATATTTTCCACATCTGTTTGTTTAAATTTTGTTTTACCCTCTTTAAACAATCGTTTTTATCAAATCTGTTTTTTCCTAAAACCATTAAATTTCTGTATTTTTGATTGCGAATCATTAACCCCATGGATTGTTATTTATGACTAAAAAAACTATTGAGGCTCATGACAGTGTACTGGACTTGGTTGGCAACACCCCACTTATCAAGCTAAATGAAACTGTAAAAGGTTTTCAAGGTAGCTATTACGCGAAAGCTGAGTTTACCAATCCAGGTCACTCCAACAAGGATCGCATCGCACTGCATATCATTGAAGAAGCAGAGCGAAAAGGCATTCTCAAGCCTGGAAATACCGTTATTGAGACGACCTCAGGAAATACTGGTTACAGTATTGCTATGGCCAGCATCATCAAGGGGTATCAATGTGTTTTGGCGGTTTCCTCTAAATCATCACCCGATAAAATTGAAATGCTTCGTGCCATGGGAGCTGCAGTTTATGTATGCCCTGGTCATGTAAAAGCTGATGATCCACGTTCCTATTACCAAGTCGCTAAGCGATTGCACAACGAGATAAAAGGTTCTGTTTACATCAATCAGTATTTCAACAAACTAAACACGGAAGCACATTTCCTAACAACTGGCCCTGAAATATGGAAACAAACCTCAGGTCAGGTAACACATTTGGTGGCAGCAAGTGGAACAGGAGGTACGATTTCAGGCATTGGACGATATTTAAAGTCCAAAAATGAGAACATCAAAATCATTGGAGTTGACGCCTATGGATCGGTTTTGAAGAAGTTTCATGAAACTTCTGAGTTTGATGAAAACGAAATATACCCTTATCGAATTGAAGGGCTGGGTAAAAACCTGATTCCTTCGACGACCCATTTCGAATATATTGACCATTTTGAAAAGGTAACTGATGAGGATAGTGCTCATTCTGCCAGAGAAATTACAAAGAAAGAAGGTCTTTTTGTTGGCTACACTTCTGGTGGGGCACTTCAAGCGATTCGGCAGTTAAATCAACAAAACCAATTTTTTGATAAAAACAGTATTGTGGTCGTAATCTTTTGCGACCATGGATCTCGTTATATGAGTAAGATCTACAGTGATCAATGGATGAAAGAACAAGGCTTTTTCGACGCAAACCATTTGCAAGATGAAAAAGCAATTGAATATATCAAATAGTTTAACCTCAATTTGAACGAAAAGAAACACAAAGAATGAACAACGATATTTTTGACAGGATGCGTGCAAACAGAGGCCCCCTAGGGAAGTGGGCTTCTCTAGCAGAGGGTTATTTTGCGTTCCCTAAACTAGAAGGACCTATCGGAAATCGCATGTATTTTCAAGGCAAGGAAGTCATTACTTGGAGTGTTAATGACTATCTCGGATTGGCCAACCATCCTGAGATTCGGAAAGTTGATGCTGAGGCAGCAGAGGATTATGGTTCTGCATACCCCATGGGTGCTCGACTCATGTCTGGGCATACGACTGCGCATGAGCAGTTGCAAGACGAGTTAGCCGCTTTTGTCAATAAAGAAGCTGCATATCTTCTGAACTTTGGGTATCAGGGCATACTTTCAACAATCGATTCCCTTGTATCCAAAAATGATGTCATTGTTTATGATGTCGATGCGCATGCGTGTATAGTAGATGGAGTGAGACTTCACTTGGGAAAGCGATTTACTTTTCAGCACAACAACATTGAAAGCTTAGAGAAAAACTTGGTTCGTGCAACCAAAGTCGTTGCGGAAACTGGCGGTGGTATTCTTGTCATTTCTGAGGGGGTTTTTGGAATGCGTGGAGAGCAAGGTCGTTTAAGTGAAATCGTTGCCCTAAAAGAAAAATTCAATTTCCGCTTGCTTGTCGATGACGCACATGGGTTTGGTACGCTTGGAGCTACTGGTGCTGGTACGGGGGAGGAGCAAGGCATTCAAGATGATATCGATGTCTATTTTGCCACATTTGCCAAGTCAATGGCAAGTACAGGGGCATTTATCGCAGCAGATAAAGACATAATTGATTATCTCAAATACAATATGCGTTCACAGATGTTTGCAAAATCACTGCAAATGGTGCTTGTCAAAGGGGCATTAAAACGATTGGATATGCTGCGTTCCATGCCCGAACTCAAAGCAAACCTTTGGAAAAACGTAGATGCACTACAAACGGGTCTTCGTGAGCGTGGTTTTGATTTGGGATCTACGCAAAGTTGCGTTACCCCAGTTTATCTCAAAGGGAGTGTACCTGAAGCCATGGCTTTGGTCAAAGATTTGAGAGAAAACTTTGGAATTTTCTGCTCAATCGTTGTTTACCCAGTAATTCCCAAAGGATTGATTTTATTGCGATTGATCCCGACTGCTTCGCATAAGATTGAAGATATCGATGAAACGCTCGAGGCATTTTCAACCATTCGCGAACGACTCAACGACGGTTTGTATAAGCGGTTGTCTTCAAAATTCATTGAGGAAGTAGGTGTGTAAGGACTAGTCCACATCAATTAATACAACGGTTTCTCCTTTGCTATTAATATAGCCACGAGGCATGGCTACCGTATTAAAATGGATGACCACACCGCCTTGGCTATCAAGCCCGATGACACCTCCGTCACCACCCTGACTTTTCAGTTTATTCATCAAGGTGTTATAGCCCGCTTCGTCTAGGCTTTCATTGCCGTATTTGACCTGTGCAGCAATATCATAGGTGGCCACATTTCGTATAAAATACTCCCCATGACCAGTTGCAGACAAGCCCCCAATGCCGTTTTCCGCGTAAGTTCCTGCTCCGATAACTGGAACATCACCTACACGTCCAAACCGCTTATTGTTCATTCCACCAGTGGAAGTTCCAGCAGCTATATTCCCATTGTGATCAATCGCTACAGCACCAACAGTACCAAACTTTGTCTTGTCTTCACTCAATCCCTCAAGATGTTCTTGGTATCGATATTCGTTGTAGAAATAACTTTGTGGTACGGTATCCATGCCATGGGTCACTGCAAATTCCTCGGCTCCTTTCCCAATCAGAAATACATGGGGAGAATGCTCCATGACAGCAATCGCAGCGTCGATTGGATTTTTGATATTTGTAAGTCCTGCGACTGCTCCGGCTTGCCCATTTTGTCCATTCATGATCGATGCGTCCAATTCGTTGGTTCCAGAAGAGGTAAACACAGACCCTTTCCCTGCATTAAAAAAGGGAGAGTCCTCTAAGATATTAATTGCAATTTGTACCGCTTCAACGCTAGTACCTCCATTTGCCAAATGCTGTTGGCTTTTTTGTAGTGATTTTTCGATTGCTTCTCGAATCCCTTCTTCTTCGCCTGGAATCATCAAATCGGTGGAAATATTACCAGCGCCGCCATGTACGACAACCATTGCCTTTGGCTGGGGTTTGGGGTCATGACAAGAAATAACTGTAGTAACAAGTAAAATAAATAGAGCAGGTTTAACCATAAGATTTGTTTTTAATTCCACTAATTTATAATTAATTTTTTAAAGATATTGGAAAGGGCGTAGTTCAATGTTTTTAACCTTCCAAGATAAAAATGGTTACACACCAAATTGTATTCCCTGTTCAAAATCGATTTAATTCATTTTAATTTCCTAATTTTGCTCAAATAATATTGGATGAGTGATCGACTTCTCCTCGATACTAAAGAAATTCAAATCATCCTCAATCGCCTAGCTTGTCAGTTACGCGAAACCCACCAAGATTTTTCCAATTCTGTCCTTATTGGGGTTCAACCTCGAGGTACGATTTTGGCAAAACGTATCCTCTCGATTCTAGAGGAAGAGGACCATCTACATGATATTGCAAATGGCTTTCTCGACATCACTTTTTTCAGAGATGATTTTAGACGGACAGAAAAGGTGTTGTCTGCAAACAAAAACTTGATGGA
Source organism: Flavobacteriaceae bacterium (assembly GCA_964229535.1). Lineage (GTDB taxonomy): Bacteria > Bacteroidota > Bacteroidia > Flavobacteriales > Flavobacteriaceae > UBA724. The sequence continues at coordinate 62,820 of CAXRDL010000054.1, forward strand.
TGTTTCTGTTGAAAATAAAAAAGTAGTCCTCATCGACGACGTACTCTACACAGGGCGCAGTGTTCGGGCTGCCCTGACCGCCATCGATTCATACGGTCGTCCTGCAGAGATTGAGCTGCTCACGCTGATTGACCGTCGGTTTTCCCGTCATTTACCAATACAGCCCGACTATTTGGGCCGACAGGTTGATGCAATTGCTGACGAAAAGGTATTGGTGCATTGGGAAGAAGAACACGGAGAGGACGCTGTCTATATCATAAATAAATCAAATGAGTAAACTGAGCGTTTCACACTTATTGGGGATCAAATATCTAACCACTTCCGATATTGAGCTCATTTTTGAAACTGCCTCTCACTTTAAAGAAGTCATCAATCGTCCGATTAAAAAAGTGCCATCCCTTCGTGACGTTACCATCGCCAATTTGTTTTTTGAAAATAGTACACGAACCAAATTGTCCTTTGAACTAGCTCAAAAACGACTCTCAGCTGACGTCATTAATTTCTCTGCTTCAAACTCATCCGTTAAAAAAGGCGAGTCTCTAATTGATACGGTAAACAATATTCTATCCATGAAGGTCGATATGGTTGTGATGCGCCACCCAAACCCGGGCGCGGCCATGTTTTTGTCCAAACACGTAGATGCGCGTATAGTCAATGCCGGTGACGGCGCACATGAACACCCAACACAAGCTCTTTTAGACTGTTTTTCCATTCGGGAAAAACTGGGGAAGATCGCAGGGAAAAAGGTGGTTATCGTTGGAGATATTCTACATTCTCGAGTTGCATTGTCAAATATTTTTGCTCTGAAAAAACTCGGTGCGGAGGTGATGGTTTGTGGCCCACTCACACTGATTCCCAAGCATATAGAATCCTTGGGAGTAACTGTCGAAACCGACCTTCAAAAGGCATTACAATGGGCTGATGTTGCCAACGTACTGCGGGTGCAATTCGAACGGATGAGGACTAGTTTTTTTCCTTCAAATCGCGAGTATGCCATGCAATACGGCATTAGCAAACAGCTTGTGGAACAGCTCGATAATGACCTCTTAATCATGCACCCTGGACCAATCAATCGGGGGGTTGAAATTTCCTCAGATTTAGCGGATTCTGAACACGCAATTATTCTCGATCAAGTTGAAAACGGAGTTGCTGTTCGCATGGCAATTCTCTATCTTTTAGCAAGCAAAATTGAACAATGACATTTGACATCAACGACAAGACCGCCATTATTACCTATGAAGGGTCAGATACAATTGGACGTCCATTCCGAGATGAGATTAAGCGCAATTACAAATCTTTTTCTTCTCTGAATATCGTCGTGGATTTAAGCCCGATGAAATCTGTTTTGTCCAAACACATTAAGGAATTTGTCGAACTGGCAAGTCGCCATAAGGAGCTGAGCGACAAGTCCTTTGTCATTGTGACTGGTCCGATTGCTTTAAAACTCTTGCCAGATGGTCTGAACGTTGTTCCGACCTTGCATGAAGCCCTTGATACGATTGAAATCGAGGAGATTGAACGTGATTTAGGGATCTGATGAAGCTCACAATACTTGGGTGTAATTCTGCTACCCCACATGCCGATAAAGCACCGACTGCACAATTGTTGTCAACCAAAAAACATCATTTTCTGATTGATTGCGGGGAAGGAACCCAAGTATTACTGCGCAAAGCGAAGGTCAAATTTGCACACTTCAAACATATTTTTATTTCTCACCTGCATGGTGACCACTTTTACGGTCTTCCAGGATTGATATCCACCTTTCGACTTTTGGGTCGGGAGGCACCCTTGCACATCTATGGACCAGTGGGGATACGAGAAGCGGTAACCTTACTTCTTAAGTTGGCAGATTCATGGACAAATTACCCCTTGCATTTCCATGAGCTGAACAAAAAAGAGCCCGTTTGTTTGTTTTCCGAGGACGAAATGGAAGTCCACACCATTCCATTGAAACATCGCATATATACCAATGGTTTTTTGTTTCGGGAAACACCAACAGAACGCAAAATCAATCCTGAGGCAGTGGAGAAATTTCGAATCGACCAAAGTCAAATGAGAAACCTAAAGCAAGGAAAAGATGTGGTCAATGTAGATGGAGAAACCATTTCAAATGCGCAAGTGACATACGATCCACACCCTTCTAAAGCATATGCGTTTTGCAGCGATACGGCATATCACCCTGAAATGACGCAACAAATACAAGGCGTTGATGTCTTGTATCACGAAGCAACTTTTTTGGATGACAATCTGGAACTGGCTAAAAAGACCAATCATTCTACTGCCAAACAAGCTGCGCAAATTGCCAAAGATGCCAATGTCAGCCGTTTGATATTGGGGCATTATTCGTCACGTTATAAGGATTTGACATTATTTCAGTCCGAAGCTGGTGAAATTTTTGACAATGTTGAACTCGCATACGATGGTTACACTCTAGAGTTTTAATGATTTTGTACTTTCACAGCAAAATTCACCACGATGGATCTCTCTGATTTTCGAAAACAATACACCAAAGGGCAGTTGCTGGAGTCTGAAGCTCCATCCAATCCATTCGAATTGTTTGGTCACTGGTTTGATGAGGTTCAATCTTATGGGAAGGAACAAGAGACCAATGCCATGACCCTAAGCACGCATCTATCGGAGGGTGGGATTGCATCTCGCGTTGTACTTTTAAAAGAAGTCCGTAATGACGGCTTTGTGTTCTATACCAACTACAACAGCACCAAAGGGCAATCGATCGCACATGATCATCGGGTTTGCTTGTCATTTTTTTGGCAGAGTATGGAACGTCAGGTAATCATTCAAGGAATTGCTACCAAACTATCCGCCAAAGACTCGGATCAATATTTTAATTCTCGGCCACGTGGTAGTCAACTGGGCGCTCATGTCTCTGATCAAAGCACAAAAATTGAGGACCGAACTGCGCTTGAAAGTAAGTTAGCAGCCCTAGAAACCCAATACCAAGGTCGTCCGATTCCCAGACCGACACATTGGGGTGGTTATGTTGTGACGCCTTCATCTATAGAATTTTGGCAAGGACGTGCAAACCGACTTCATGACCGTTTGGCGTACAAAAGGGAATCATCTGCTTGGACAATCACGCGGCTTTCCCCATGAAAACATGGGTGATGGTTCGTCATGCCAAATCGTCTTGGGAGTTCAACTTGCCAGACCGTGAACGTCCACTTGCTGAACGAGGGGTCAAAGATGCGGTTTTGGTCGGTCAAGAACTCAACAAACACAATTTACATATCGATCAGGTTTATAGCAGCCCCGCAAAACGCGCATTTGACACCGCATTACTCATGGTTTCTGAACTAGGTCTATCGACAGAAAATATTCAAATTGAAGAAGAGCTCTATGATTTTATGGGGGAACAGGCCCTTGAGTTTGTTCACTCTCTTCCCGATGATCTCCATACCATTATGACTTTTGGGCATAACAATGCCTGCACGCACCTTGCACAATCCTTGGGAAATTACACAAACGCCAATATCCCGACAGCAACAGCTGTGATTTTTCATTTTGACGTATCTTTATGGTCGGATATCCAGCAGTGTGACTGCACTTCTATTCGTCCAAAAACACTACGTTAAATGTCACAAAATCGTTTCGTCAATAGGGAAATTAGTTGGTTGGACTTTAATGCGCGTGTATTGCAAGAAGCACAAGATGAGAATGTTCCACTGATTGAGCGTTTGCGCTTTATTGGCATTTTTTCGAATAATCTGGATGAGTTTTACAAAGTGCGCTATGCGACGGTCAAGCGAATTGCTCGGCTTGAGGAAGCCAAAAACAGAGTGTTTGGAGACCGCCCTGCAGAAGTTCTACTCAAAGAAATCACAAATAAAACCATTGCCCTGCAAAAGGAAAGTTTAGACACCCTAAACGCCTTGCACGCTGCCCTTGAGCAAGAAAATATTTTTATCGTCAAAGAAGATGAAATCAATGAGGAGCAACGCGCATTTATCAATACCTATTTTGCGCAAGAAGTAGGTCCCTCATTAGTGACTTTGATGTTGAATAATATCGAGTCAATTTCAAGAATTAAGGACGTCAATGCGTTTTTGGCTGTGCGTATGGAGCTGGATGCCGAAAAACATCCCTTTCTCGATCCCATACAATTTGCATTGATTGAAATCCCATCCTCACTTAAGCGGTTTGTCGTTTTGCCATCAGCAGAAGGAAAAACCCATGTGATGTTGCTCGACGATCTGATCCGCACCCAGTTGTCAACAATATTTGATGTGTTTCAAAACAAGACAATCGAAGCGCATATGGTCAAATTTAGTCGTGATGCCGAACTCGATATCGACGATGATTTATCCAAAAGCTATGTCGAAAAAGTAGCAGAGAGTGTCAAAGATCGCTCGCATGGCGAAGCAGTTCGCTTTGTGTATGATCAAGACATTGCAGAGGATACCTTATCTCTGTTGCTCGATCGTCTTGATATCGATAGTCGCGATAGTGTCATCGCTGGTGGGCGATATCACAACCGCAGAGACTATATCAAGTTTCCCGATTTGGGGAGGTCAGATTTAAAATACCAACCACAAGACCCACTGCCGATTCTTGATTTTGATTTGCACAAGAGTATATTTTCCCAAATCGCGACCAAAGATCGCTTGATGTTTACGCCCTATCATTCGTTTGCCTATTTGGTTAAATTCCTTCGTGAAGCAGCCATCGACCCCAATGTCAAAAGCATTTCCATTACGATTTACCGCCTTTCCAAACTGTCGAATGTAGCGAGTGCACTGATTCAAGCCGCTCGAAATGGCAAACGCGTAACCGTTCAAATTGAATTACAAGCCCGCTTTGATGAAGAAGCCAACATCAGCTATGCGGAAGAAATGAAAAAAGAAGGAATCCGACTCATTTTTGGGGTTCCTGGACTCAAAGTGCATTCCAAAATCTGTGTGGTTCATCGTCTTGAGGGCGATAAACTCAAACGCTATGGATTTGTCAGTACAGGGAATTTTAATGAGTCCACAGCAAAAATATATACAGATTATACGCTATTTACCTCCAACCAACCGATTTTAAAAGAAGTTGATAAAGTATTTCGGTTTTTGGAAGCGAGCTATCGCGTCAACAAATACAAACACCTTGTTGTATCTCCGCATTCAACTTCTTCCTTTTTTACCTCATTGATTGAACAAGAAATCGATCATGTAAAAAATGGTAAAACAGGATTGATCAAGTTAAAAATGAACAGTTTGACCAACTATAACATCATCGAAACGCTCTATGATGCGAGTCGGGCAGGGGTGCATATCCAGCTTATTGTTCGTGGGGTTTGCTGTTTGATTCCGGATATAAAAGGGATGAGCGAGAACATTGAAGTCATCAGTGTGGTGGATAAGTTTTTGGAACATACCCGTATGATGATTTTTGAAAATGATGGCGACCCCTTGGTTTATATTTCATCGGCAGATTGGATGACACGTAATCTGGATAACCGGGTAGAGGTGTCATGCCCGATCTATGACCCTGACATCAAACAAGACCTGTTGGACACCTTTGCCATCACTTGGGCTGATACTGTAAAGGCACGTTTGCTAAATGGCAAAAAACCCAATACCTATAAAAAATCCAGTTCGGAACAACGCAGAACCCAAATCGACTTATATGACCACTACAAAAACAAGCTCACTCTTGAAGGTTAAAAAATATGCTGCAATTGATGTTGGATCCAATGCCATTCGGTTGTTGATCATGAACATCATTGAGCGCAAAGGGGAGGAGCCACTGTTTACCAAAAATGCAATCATACGTGCGCCCATTCGATTGGGATCGGATTCCTTTGTGGTTGGTGAAATATCGTCCAAAAAGAAAAAGCGAATGATTGACTCCATCAAGGCCTTTCAGCTCCTGATGAAAGTGCACAATGTCGATCGCTATTTGGCCTATGCGACCTCCGCTTTGCGTGAGGCAAACAACGGCTTACAGGTCACTGCCGAGATTCGAAAAAAAACAGGAGTTAAAATCGAAATTATCGATGGTCATCGTGAGGCAGAAATCATTGCTTCAACCGATTTGTATAAGGTAGTAAAGCCAGATCAAAACTATCTGTTTGTCGATGTGGGTGGCGGAAGCACCGAGCTGACGGTTTATAGTCAAGGGCAGATTGTGGTATCAAAATCCTTTAAGATCGGAACGGTACGTTTGCTTAAGAAAATGGTGGACAAATCAGTTTGGAACTCCTATAAGCGTTGGATTATCAAACACACTTCTGGCTATGAGCAGATGTCGGTGTTGGGTTCTGGCGGAACGATTAACTCTCTGTTTAAACTCTCGGGAAACAGTGCTGGAGAGCCCTTGTCCTATGATTTTATCAAAGAAAAGTACAAAACCTTCCAGACGATGAGCCCCAAGCAAATGATGGTGGATTTTAGCTTTAATGCCGACCGTGCGGATGTGATCGAGCAAGCCACCCGCATATACCTTATGGGCATGAAGCACTCCAATTCTACGCAGATTCATGTCCCCAAAGTCGGACTCGCCGACGGAATGGTAAAGTTGCTCTATAAGGAGAAAGGGTAGTCTTTCCGTTTTGTTGAGCCACTATTCAACAAAAAATGATTACCTTGAACCCACAAACGCCCTAAATCGTTTGCCCAGATCAACAAATTGATTTCGCTTTTATTTCTAGGTTACAGATTAGGGAGTTTGGAGTTACGCAATGCGTATATTCAATTGTTGCCAGTAATTTTAAAACACAACGAAAATGAGAAAAATTAAACTTTTGACACTTTTAGCTTTGATGTTGAGAAGTATAGTAACAACTCAAGCACAGGAAAAACAGAATGAGATACAAGATCAGAAAGGTCCTGGATACTATTTTGCTATTGCAGTTGGCAAAGATCATTTTAAATCTTTTGTTTATTATATGGAATTAAGAAAGTTTTATATGTAACAGACATTGTGTATACACCATGTGTAGTAACGAATAGTGAAGGAGAATATGACGAAGAGAATATAGATTCTTTATGGGAAGAATTTTTAAAATCGGAATATAAACATTATAATAGCTATTACTACAAATATGAAGTAGGGGCCTTTTCCAGTTCCTCAAAAGAAGTGGCAGAAACCTCTCGCAACCAAGTCATACAACGTGCAAAAATGTATGATGCAAAAATCGTTAAAGTCAAAAAATTTGAATACTTGTGTGTTTGATTTTGTAAATTTGTAGAATACGATAATTAAATGCCTACACTTTTTAAAGTTTTTGGATTACGCTTTTTCTTCTATTCAAACGAACATGAGCCTATCCATATTCACGTTAGAAATGCAGACGGAGAAGCAAAATTTGATGTAGAAACTTTACAATGGATTGATAACAAGGGAATAAAAAATAAGGATTTAAAACTTGCAGAAGCATTAATTGAAGAAAACAAAGACTTGATTATTAAGTCTTGGCATAACTACTTTAACAAATAATCAGATTATGGAAGTACAAAAAATTTGGTTTGATAATAAAAACATCTTTCTAAAAACAAATGAGGGGATAGAAAAATCAATGCCTTTAAAATGGTTTCCACGATTAGAAAAGGCAACTCCAAAACAACGGAATAATTTTGAGTTATCACCCTTTGGAATACACTGGGAAGAGATAGACGAAGATTTAAGTTTTGAGGGATTTTTCAAGTTCCAAAAAGAAAGAGCAGAGGTATAAAAAACTACTGGCAACAATGTGTAAAACGCCATGCTACGCACAGGCGTTTACACTGACCGTTACCCATGCATCGTCTCTTTTTTGCCAAAGCTTTTGATCAATTTGCCTTCAAAGTCGAGGAGGGCTTTCCATTTTTGATCGGTTTGTTCGCGTCCGCCATAGGTACGGGCAAACTGTAAAAACATGGTGTAGTGATTCGCTTCGCTAATCATCAGTTTTTTATAGAAACGGGCCAACTGCTTATCTTCCAATTTTTCAGATAACAAACGGAAACGCTCACAGCTCCGCGCTTCAATCAGGGCGGCATACAATAACTTATGCACCAAATGAACCTCTCGGCTACCGCCTTTGGGAAAAAATTGCATCAATTGATTCACATAGGCATCTTTACGCTCTCGACCGAGTGTAAATCCGCGTTCAATCAAAAGTTCGTGTACCATTTTAAAATGACTCATTTCCTCAGCGACCAAATCAATCATGGCTCGTACCAGTTCGGTTTTTTCAGGAAAACCAATGATAAAGGAAATGGCTGTACTCGCTGCTCTTTGCGCACAATAGGCGTGATCAACTAAGATCTCTTCGATGTTTTTCTCTACGATATTCACCCAGCGTGGGTCGGTAGGGAGTTGAAGTCCTAACATGATGATTAATTTAAATCCAGATCAAATTCTTTGCGAATGTCATCGACCAAAGGGTTGATTTTGACCAGTTGCTCGTATTTGTCTCTGGGCGTATAGACATAGTTTTGCTGTTCTTCCTGGCTGACATGAATCACAAATTGAAGCAAATCATTTTTTAACGCATCAGCAAGTGCACCGATAATCTTTCCCTTTTCACTTTCCAGTTCGAGTTTGTTGGTTTTATTGGGAAAATTGAGGTGAATTTCCACTTTGTTTTTCAATCGTGGACTATCGAGATTGAGTAGGGCAGCGAGATTGTACTCTCCATCGGCTTCCAACTGGGAAGACAAGGCTTTCCACGCTGTTTCCAAACTCTCTTGACCAATGGTTTCCTCGCGTGTACTTTTGCCGATCGTGGGCTGATTTGCCTTGATGTTCTTTTGATAAGCAATACTTGACAACGACAATCCTGAAACCCCTTTGGGCTGAATATCAAGTGCTATGGGCTTTTCCTTGACTGGCTCCGCTGGTGCTGTGGTGGATTCCGTATCTGGTTTTTCAAGAGTAGGGGGCTGAATGGTTTCTACAGAAGTCTCCTCAATGGGTTTGGCGACTAGTGGCTCAGCAATTGATTTGGGTTCTTCTTTTGCGGCGGGCTTTTGGGGTGCTTTGTCGGTCTTTAGGGCTGGTTTGATGTAGGGTTTATCCTTTTTTTTTTCGTCCTCTACAGAGGCGATTTGCATCAAACAGAGCTCAACATGCAAACGCTGGTTTTTAGATGCTTTATACTGTAAATCGCATTCGTTTGTCAAGGTAATTGCTTTTTCGAGAAACGATAGGTCAGCCATTTCAGATTGGGTTAGATATTTTTTTTGCGTCGAAGAACCAACTTCAATTAAAGAAACGGTGTCTGGGTGTTTACACATCCACAAATCACGAAAATGACTGGCAAGCCCAACAATAAATTGATGCCCGTCAAATCCTTTGGATAAGACTTGGTCAAACGATAAAATTACACCTCTGATATCTCCTTCAATCAATTGCTTGGTGATTTGCAAATAGGTGTCAAAATCGAGTATGCTCAGGTTGACAGAAACATGCTCTGCCGTAATGGTATCATTGGAAAAGCTAACAATACGATCAAAGATGGAGAGCGCATCTCGCATGGCGCCGTCTGCCTTTTGTGCAATGAGTTGAAGGGCTTCTTCCTCGGCTTGAATCCCTTTGGTTTTGGCGATTTTTTGCAAATAGTTTTTTGTGTCCGTTACGCCAATGCGTTTAAAATCAAAAATTTGACAACGCGAAAGTATAGTGGGGATTATTTTGTGTTTTTCGGTTGTCGCAAGGATAAAAATGGCATGGGCAGGCGGTTCTTCCAACGTTTTTAAAAAGGCAGTAAAAGCCGCTTGGGAAAGCATATGTACTTCGTCGATGATGTAGACCTTGTATTTCCCCACTTGCGGGGGGATTCGCACCTGATCGATAAGATTTCGAATATCCTCAACAGAGTTGTTTGAGGCGGCATCCAACTCAAAAATATTAAAGGAAAAATCGTTGTCTTGGGCAGCGGCTTCGTAGTTATCATTGATTTTTTTGGCGAGGATACGCGCACAAGTCGTTTTACCAACTCCACGTGGCCCGCAGAACAACAAGGCCTGGGCAAGATGGTCTTTGGCAATTGCATTCTCTAGGGTTTGGGTAATGGACTTCTGTCCAACAACGTCTTCAAACCGCTGAGGGCGATATTTTAAGGCCGATACAACAAAGGGTTCCACAGAAACAAAGATATCAAAACCGCTTGGATTTCCATCTGCTCTTTCCATGTGTTTATCAACTGTAAATCATGTATTTTTGCAAAGCAGGCCACCTTACCGCTGTGCGCAAGTGCAGAGGAAAGTCCGGACACCATAGCGCAGTATAGCGGGTAACGCCC
>CAXRDL010000055.1:0-3982 GCA_964229535.1 Flavobacteriaceae bacterium
GGCCAAATACACAGATTTTTTGATTTTCCATTTATTGGCTTGGAGTTCTTGTCGGTATTTCACCAAAAAATGAATGGTGTCATCAACAGAGATTCCAAAGGCAACGCTAAAGACCAAAATGGTGGAAGGTTTGATCGGGATTCCCAAAAACCCCATCATTCCCGCAGTGAGAATAAGCGGGATAATATTGGGGATCAAAGAAATGAGAATCATGCGGAAGGAACCGAATAAATAGGCCATAAAGAGCGCAATCAGCAAAATTGCTAAAGAGAGAGACAAAACCAAATTGCGCACCAAAAAGCGAGTCCCTTTCAAATAGCCAAGTGCCTTACCCGTGACTTGGGTATCAAATCGTTCAGCAGGGAAAATTTGTCCGACTGCCAACAACAAATCACTTTCGATTTCTTCCATTCGTTCGGTGTTGACGTCTTTGAGCATGGTGGTCACACGGAGATATTGACCAGTACTGTCAATCAAACTTTCAGCCATTCCCTCGGCAGATAAACTATTGTTGACATAAGATCCTACAAACGAATACTCTTGCCTTGTTGGCATGCTAAAGTAACGTGGATTACCGTTGTAATAGGTCTGCTTGGCATACTTGGCGATATGGGCAATGGACAAGGGTTCAGAAAGTTCTGGCACACTTCTGATGTGTGCGGCCAATCTCTCAACTCGATTCAGTGTTGATAGTTGGGTAGCGCCATTTCTTCGTTTGGTATCGACCATGACCTCAATGGGCATCACTCCACTCATTTGGCTTTCAAAAAACCGAATGTCCTCAAAGAAATTTGCTTTTTTAGGTAGATCATCGATGATGGTTCCAGACAGTTTGATTTGATAAATCCCAATAATACTCATCATCAACGCGATAACAGATGCAAAATACACTGCGACACGCTGTTGGCGTACAACTTTTTCAATCCAGTCGATAAAACTATTCATCCAGTTGCGGTTCAGGTGCGCCAAGTGCTTTTGCTGGGGCAGACTCATATAACTGTACAGAATTGGAATCACAAAAAGCGATAATATAAAGAGCAGCATAATATTGACTGCGGCGACCAGACCAAACTCGATAAGCAGTTTGCTATTGGTCAGTGTGAACGTGGCAAACCCCAAAGCCGTTGTCATATTGGTCATCAGGGTAGCATTTCCAATTTTTGTGATCACACGCTGTAGGGATCGTGCTTGGTTGCCGTGTTTTTTGATTTCGTGTTGGTATTTGTTGATCAAGAAAATGCAATTGGGCACCCCAATCACAATCACTATAGGAGGAATAAGCGCAGTGAGTACGGTGATTTCAAATCCGAAAAGGCCTAAAATTCCAAAGGCCCACATCACTCCAATGACGACCACCACCATGGAGATAAAGGTGGCGCGATAGGATTTGAAAAAGAAAAAGAAGATCAAGGTCGTGACCAATGCGGCTACGATGACAAACATGCGAATCTCGCTCAGGATTGTACCAGCATTAATCGTTCGGATATAGGGCATACCCGAAACACGGATATCAAAACCGATATCGGCCTCAAAGGCAAGTATCTTGGGCAAGAGTTCGTTATTAACAAAAAGCTCTCGTTCTTTGGCGTTGACGACTTCTTTTTTAAGGGTGAGGATGGTCAGGTAAACCTCGGTTTCTGGATTGAGGAGGACCCCATGAAAAAAGGGTGATTTTTCAAGGAGTTGTTTTTCCAGCCGATCCACTTCTTTTTGGTTACGTGCAAGCTGATAGGGGACATCCTTTACAACAAAATTTTGTAGACTTGCATTTTTCTTGAGTTGTTTTAGATTCCCGATTCCAGAGACGGTTGCAATCGCATCATGATCTTCAAACGACTTGGTCAGTGCGCTCCATTGTTGGATGTTTTCTGGACGAAAGAAAGTCGAGTCTTGGATCGCCAAAACGATCAAGTTGCCTTCATCACCAAAGCGATCGACAAAAGATTGATATTTGAGGTTAAATGGGTGGTCGTCTGGTAGGAGACTGGCTTCGTTGAAGCTAAAGCGCATATTTTTCCACTGCATTCCTAAAAACACAGTTGTTGCGATAATCAACAACATGCAAATAATTCGATTGCGGAGAATGAGCGAGGCAACAGTACTCCAAAATCGAGTGGTAACCCATTTTATCATAGCAATATGAGACGTCTATTTTTGATCAGACCGTCATGATTTCGTCTTCTTTCGAAGCGTATTTATCGTCGATTTTTTTGATGTAATCATCGGTAAGGGTTTGAACATCAACTTCTGCATTTCCCAATTGATCCTCGGAAAGGTCTATATTTTTTAGTTCGTTGTTCGCGTCTTTGCGTGCATTTCGAACACCTACCTTTGCGTTTTCTGCCTCGGCTTTGGCGAGTTTAACCAACTCTCTTCTTCGCTCTTCGGTCAGCGGTGGGATATTGATAATGACCGATTCCCCATTGTTGGATGGATTAAAACCGAGATTCGCAACAAGAATCGCCTTTTCAATTTCAGGGATCATTGTTTTGTCCCAGGGCTGCACAGAAAGGGTTTGCGCATCAGGGGTATTGATATTTGCCACCTGACTCAAGGGTGTTTGGGTACCATAGTACTCCATTTTTACAGTCGATAGCATCGCGGGGTTTGCTTTTCCAGCACGTATATTGACAAATGCTTTATCGAGATGGTCAAGCGATTTTTCCATTGCCTCTTTGGCAACATCCATGATAAAACCAATTTCTTCCATACTATTTAATTTACCGTAGTTCCAATATGTTTTCCAGCAACGACTTGCTCGAGGTTGCCGGGCGTATTCATGTCAAAAACAACGATTGGCAGATCGTTTTCTTGGCTGAGGGTAAAGGCAGTGCTGTCCATCACTTTAAGCCCTTTTTGAAGAACATCTTTAAAACTGATAGACTCAAACTTGACCGCATCTTTGTTTTTTTCAGGGTCAGCATCATAGATACCATCCACGCGGGTACCTTTTAAAATCACATCGGCATCTACTTCGATTGCGCGTAGTACGGCTGCGGAGTCGGTTGTAAAAAAGGGATTTCCCGTACCTGCCCCAAAAATAACCACACGTCCTTTTTCCAAATGACGGACTGCACGTCGTTTGATATAAGGCTCTGCAATCGCTTCGATTTTAAGGGCTGTTTGCAGTCGGGTTTGTAAATCTGCATCTTCCAAAGCACTCTGCAAGGCAAGACCATTGATAATGGTTGCCAACATACCCATATAGTCGCCTTGTACACGATCCATTCCGTTACTCGCGCCAGCAACCCCTCGAAAGATGTTCCCACCGCCAATGACAATGGCAACTTCAACCCCTTGTTCGGCTACGTTTTTGATTTCGCTGGCATAGCTAGCCAAACGCTGGGGGTCAATCCCATGAGAGCGATCACCCATAAGTGCCTCTCCACTGAGTTTTAAAAGAATCCGTTTGTATAGCATGGGTCGTGTTTGTGCAAATATAACCAAAAACCCTCTTGAAATCAGCCCAAAAAAAAACCTCGAGTACTCGAGGTTTTTGTAATTCATATGATATGTAAATGTTTACACCAAAGCCACTCGTTTAAAACCGGTAACGGTGAGTCCCGCATCTACAGACTTGACATAGTCACTCACGCTTTGCTTCCCGTCCTTGATATAGGCCTGATTGACCAAGGTGTTGTCTTTAAAGAAACGCTTGAGTTTCCCTTTGGCGATATTGTCGAGCATGGCCTCTGGCTTTCCTTCCTGACGGAGTTGGTCTTTGGCAATCTCAATCTCTTTTTCAACCGTTGCGGCATCCACACCCTCTTCATTTAGGGCGATGGGATTCATCGCAGCAGCTTGCATGGCCACGTTTTTGGCGGCTTCTGCAGCTCCATCTACTCCAGCAGACAAGCTGGTGAGGGTTGCAATTTTGTTTCCAGCATGGATATACGAACCGACAAACGCACCTTCGAGGCGTTCAAATCCACCGATTTCGATTTTTTCTCCAATGACACCTGTTTGCTCTGTGAGCTTATCA
>CAXRDL010000056.1:0-10542 GCA_964229535.1 Flavobacteriaceae bacterium
TCTTTCACTCGAAAGACATCGACTGTTGTGGTTGTATTTTGATCGAGAAACCGACTTTTTCGATCGTGCTGCTGATGTCTTACATATCGCCCCCGAACAGGCCTTTGTCAAACGCTTTCGACAGCTAAACCACCGAAGCTATATCACTTCTGACTTGCACTCTCCCATCGCCGATGTACAAGCTGATATTTGTAACCTCCCCTTTTCCGATCAACAGTTTGATTGGGTCGTTTGCAATCATGTCTTGGAACACATTTCCAACGATAAAATCGCCATGCAAGAGATATATCGCGTGCTTAAGCCTGGAGGAACTGCGATTCTGCAGGTTCCCTTACGCCTCGATCAAGACACCTTTGAGGACGATCGCATTACAGACCCCAAAGAGCGCGCCCAAGTTTTTGGACAATATGATCACGTTCGAATTTATGGGAAAGACTACCAAAACAGACTTGAGCAAGTTGGCTTTACAGTAAAGATGTTGGCTTATGCTGAGCAACTTACTTTAGAAGAACAGACACGCTATGCAGTACCAGCCAACGAAATCATTCCGGTTTGTACTAAGGCAAATTGAGCGAAGGAAATCCTGGACTCCGTTGAATATCATAGTTTCCATTATCCCCAGCTAGAACCAACATATATTCAATCCCATCCAAGGATAATGTTTCAATCTTCGATATGGGCATCGACATCAAGGCCGTTGCATAGGCATCTGCGGTCATACAGTCTGCTGCAATTACCGATGCACTCAGCACCTTAGATGGTTGTGCCGTGCCGTCAAAAGGATTAATCGTGTGTACGTACTTATTGCCCTTCTCGTCGATTCGGAATTTCCGATAATTTCCAGATGTCGCCAGGGCCTGATTTTGAAGTGTGAGTGTTCGTAGTAAATTACGTTCTGCTGCATCTTCATTAGGGGCATCAATCGCAACAGTCCATGAGCTGTTTTTAAGAATATGTTTGCCTTTGGCTTGGAGCTCACCACCGATCTCAACAAGAGTGTTGGTATAGCCAAACCTCTTTTCCATCATCGATGATAACACATCAACTGCATAGCCTTTTCCGATGGCATTAAAGTCTAGGTAAATATTTGGATTGGACTTATCAATACGACCTTCTTCATCTAGTGTAACTTTTTCAAATCCTGTAAGAGTTAGCAAGCGATCTCGATCGGAAGCTGTGAGTGTCGCCAAACCCTCTTCGGGACCAAAACCATAGGCATTGACAAGACTCCCCACCGTTGGATCAAAAAACCCTTGGGTGGCTGTAAAAACAGCTTTTGAAGCATTAAAAACCGTTTTGAAATGATGATCGACAACCACTTGGTCATCCCCCCGATTGATTTTGGAGATATCAGAGTTTTTTATGTAGGTTGACATCGATTTGTTTAATACATAAAAAATAGAATCAATCGCAGGGAGTACTTCGGGATTGACTTTGGTATCAAAATAGGTGATGTTATAGGTTGTCCCCAAGGCATAGCCCGAAACACGTTGGTATTCTGTTTTGGATGTGCAGCCAACAAGAACGATAAAAATGATTAGACTATAAGTCTTGAAGACCTTCATAATTAATCGCATAGGGTTTAGACTTTATCAAAGGTAAGTCGTAATTGTCAGCTCGCGCAAATCCAACTCCAGCAAAACAGACTGAGGCGTCGTATTTTTCAGCGTGGATTTTGATTTTATCGAGGAGTTCTTGATCGTAATCCTTTGGGTTGGCGGGATATACAGTTGCCTTTACCACGATAAAAATGAGTTGTTTTTCTTTTTTGCAGACAAACTGAGGGTCTTTTTTCAATTCACTATTGACCGCAACAAATTCATATCCTTGCGCGATGAGATCATCGCCCACTGTTTTCATCGCCAATTGATGTAATTCTTGTTCTGAGGGCTTATCCGCCAAAGTCGTCAAATCGAACATTTTCTGGCGGAACGCCAAAGTCTTCGGCCATTTTCTCTACCGCCATATTCATCAATGGTGGTCCACAGAAATACACCTCAATATCCTCGGGATCCTCGTGATGGTTGAGATATTGGTCGATCGCAACTTGGTGAACAAATCCAATAAACCCATCACCATCAGCGTCCAAATTGTCCTTCACTTTCCAGTTGTCTTCCTCTAGGGGCTCGGAAAGTGCAACATAAAATTTAAAGTTCGGAAAATCTTTTTCCAAAGCACGGAAATGATCGACATAGAACAACTCACGACGTGAACGACCACCATACCAAAACGTAACCTTACGACCAGTTTTGAGTGTACGGAACAAGTGATACAAGTGAGAACGCATTGGTGCCATTCCTGCACCTCCCCCAACATACAACATTTCAGATTCGGAGTGGTTGATAAAAAACTCTCCGTAAGGACCTGAAATTGTTACTTTATCTCCAGGTTTTTTCGAGAAAATATAGGACGATGCAACACCCGGGTTAACATCCATCCATGCATTTTTATTTCGATCCCATGGGGGCGTAGCGATACGTACGTTGAGCATAATCTCTTTTCCTTCAGCTGGGTAGGAAGCCATCGAGTAAGCACGCTCAACAACCTCTGTATTTTTCATCTTAAGATCCCAGAGGCCAAACTTATCCCATTCGAGTTGAAACTTGTTGGCGTCATCAGGATGCTCCTCAGGGTGAGCAGAAATATCAATGTCTTTATATGGAATTTCACATTGCGGGATTTCAATTTGAATATAGCCCCCTGCCTTATAGTCCATCTCCTCAGGAATCGCAACGACAAACTCTTTGATAAACGAAGCCACGTTCCAGTTACGAACCACGGTAGCTTCGTGTTTTTTAATTCCAAACACCTCTTCAGGTACTTCGATAACCATATCCTGCTTGACTTTGACTTGGCAGCCCAAGCGCCACCCCTCTGCTATTTCCTTTCTAGTAAAGTGTGGTGCTTCTGTGGGGAGTATCTCACCTCCACCCTCTTTGATAATACATTTACACTGAATGCAAGTTCCCCCTCCACCACAAGCTGATGGTAAAAAGATTTTATTATTTCCTAGCGTAGTCAGAAGCGTACTTCCAGAGCCAACCTCAACATCTTGAGACCCATTAATCATCAGTTTTACTGGTCCCGAAGGAAGCAACTTGGCTTTGACCCCCAATAGCATTCCAACCAATAGGAACACGATTACCATAAAAACAACTACACTAGAAAGAACAACTGTAATATCCATAATGCTTAAATCTTAATTCCCATAAAGCTCATAAACCCAATGGCCATGAGACCTGTTATTATAAATGTGATTCCCAACCCACGCAAAGGCGCTGGTATATTAGAATAGGCAATTTTTTCGCGAATGGCGGCAATTGCAAGAATGGCCAAGAAAAAGCCAATTCCTGATCCCGCTCCGTAAATTGCGGATTCCCCAATGCCTGCAAAGTCTTTTTGCTGCATAAATAAACTCCCCCCGAGTATCGCACAGTTTACAGCGATCAGTGGTAAAAAGATTCCAAGAGCGCCATAAAGTGCTGGTGCAAATTTTTCAACAATCATTTCGACAAGCTGAACCATGGAAGCAATCACCGCAATAAACATGATAAAGCTCAAAAAGCTCAAGTCAACATCTGCATAGCTTGCGTCGAGCCATAGCAAAGCTCCTGGTCGTAGCAAATAACTATCTAGCAAATAATTGATTGGAACGGTAATAGACAAGACAAATACGACAGCAAGTCCAAGTCCAACTGCAGTTTTTACCGTTTTGGAAACAGCGAGGTAAGAACACATTCCCAAGAAATAGGCAAAAACCATGTTCTCAATAAAAATACTTCGTACAAACAAGTTTACGTAATCCATGATTTATCCTTTTTCTATGAGTTTTCGATTGCGGGCACGCTGTAGCCAGATGATAACACCAACGGTAATGAGCGCCATTGGAGAGAGCAACATAAAACCGTTGTTGACATATCCCATTTCGTAGAAAGATTCTGGAATAATTTGGTAACCATATAGCTTACCCGATCCAAAAAGTTCTCTAAAAAACGCAACCAATATGAGCATAAAGCCATACCCAGCAGCATTTCCAACACCGTCTAAAAGAGACTTCCAAACGCCGTTACCCAAAGCAAAGGCCTCCAGACGTCCCATGACAATACAGTTTGTGATGATCAGCCCGATAAATATGGATAGCTGCTTACTCACGTCATATGCATAAGCACGTAAAATTTGATCAACAAGAATAACCATCGACGCAACGACAACGAGCTGTACGATGATTCGAATACGATTCGGAATCAGATTTCTCAATAGTGAAACGATCACGTTACTCGCACCCATCACGGCAATCACAGAGATGGTCATCACGATTGCCGGCTCAAGCTGAACGGTAATCGCCAATGCAGAACAAATCCCGAGTACCTGAACGGTAATGGGATTATTATCATCTAAAGGGTCTGTTAATAGCGCCCTGTTCTTTTTAGAAAACAACGGCTCTTTCTCCTTAGCGACAAAAAGAACAAGTGGTTTATTTGTTTTTTTAGACATATCGATTAGTCATTTACAGCAATCGCTGTTGTGGTTTGGTTTTGTGTTAGGTAGGATTGATAGTGCGTCAGACGTTCCATAATCATATCTGAAACACCATCACCTGTGATTGTCGCCCCCGATATCGCATCAACCTCATGGTCGTCTTTATCAAGGTCTTTTGGATCGTTGTTTGTTTTGGAAACAGAGATGCCAACCAATTTGCCGTCATTGTCAAATACTTTTTCTCCGACAAAGCGATTCATAAACCATTGCTGGGTGATCTCAGCACCCAAGCCAGCGGTTTCAGCTTTGTGGTCAAACACAGCTCCTTTGATCGTATTCCGATCGGATTCCAAAGCGATATACCCCCAAATGGCATCCCATAGCCCAGAACCGCGCAGAGGAATAATATAATATGACGCTTCCTTTACGTTTGCCAAATAGAGTGGGAAACGCTGTTCGCTTGGGTCTTTTTTCAATTCCAAGGCGAGTTTGATTCCTGAGAAAGGATCAACGTCTTCATCAACTGTGCCGTCATTTCGCAAGGCAAGTTGGGAAACAATGTGATCGTTAAAGAGGACTTCAGCCCCATCGCGATCGGTTTCAATGCCAATCGTTGCGAGTATGTTTTGCATTTTTTCTTTGCGGACATTTTCTTGCTGCAAGTCTTTTAGGGAACTTGCGGTAAAAGCCAGTACGGAAGCGACCACAACCACCATGGCAGCGGCAAATCCAAAAGTGTAAGCGTTAGAATCTCTATTCATCATTAAGCAGTTTGCACAGTTGCACTGTGTTGTTTTCTTTTAAGTCTTCGATTGACGTTGGCTTGCACTACATAGTGATCAATCGTTGGTGCAAAGACATTCATCAGTAAAATGGCTAGCATCACTCCTTCAGGATAAGCAGGATTAAAGACACGAATTAGTATACACAATATCCCCACAAGAATCCCATAGATCCATTTTCCGCGAACAGTTTGTGCTGCAGAAACTGGGTCGGTAGCCATAAAGACAATTCCAAAGGCAAATCCACCGATAATCAAATGGTTCATCCAGTCAAACTGCATCAAGGCGTTGGCACCCCACAGATTGAACAAAAAGCCCATCACAGCAGCTCCAATCACACCCCCGAGCATAATACGCCAGCTTCCTACACCTGTAAAAATGAGAATCGCAGCTCCAACCAAAACCCATAATGTAGAGGTCTCTGCTATCGATCCTGGAATGGCACCACTAAACATTTCAAACATGCTGTAATCAACATTTACACCAGAAGCGAGAGAACCCAATATCGTTTCCCCAGATATTCCATCTACATTACTCGCCTCAGAAACCCATACCTTATTTCCTGACATATAGGTTGGATATGCAAAAAAGGCAAAAGCACGAGCTGTAAGTGCGGGGTTGAGAATATTCATTCCAGTTCCTCCAAATGCCTCTTTGGCAATAAAGACCGCAAAAGCAACTGATAAGCCAACCATCCATAATGGAATATCAACTGGCATGATCATCGGAATTAAAAGCCCCGTTACCAGATATCCTTCGTTGACTTCATGTCCGCGATAGACCGCAAAAGCAAATTCGATCGCAAGTCCTACGCCATAGGAAACGGCGATCATCGGAAGGATTTTAAACGACCCATGCAGGAAGGCATCCAGAAAAGTAAAGGCCTCACCTGTTTGGATATAATATTGATAGCCCGTGTTGTAAATTCCATAGATCAAGGCAGGAATAAGCGCAATAATAACGGTTACCATTGTACGCTTTAGGTCAACGGCATCTCGAATGTGAGCGCCTTTTTGGGTTGTGTGGTTGGGTACAAATAAAAAGGTGTCGAAGGCATTGACTGCGGGTGCAAATCGCTCGTATTTCGATCCTTTTGCAAATGGTTTTTTTAATCGGTCAATTTGTTTTCTTAACATCATAGCTGTGGATTAACCTACTTCTTTATTCATCAAATCCAACGCATCGCGAATAATTGCTTGCGCTTCAATTTTGGAAGAATTCGCATAGTCGATCAATGCAAAATCTTCGGGGGCAACCTCGTAAATACCAAGTTGCTCCATTTTTTCAATATCATTCGCCATACATGCTTTGAGTAGCTGCATGGGATAGATATCCATGGGAAATACTCGCTCCATTTCCCCAGTGACGACAAGGGCACGTTCTTCTCCGTTCAAATTTGTATCGGGGGTATATTGTTTTTTGGGAAATAACCAAGACAGTGATGTGTTGGACATACTGTGTATGTTGGGCCCTGCAAAAGGCAACCACCCAAACATTCGATATCGATTCCCTTCTGGAAGTACGGATATGGTATTATTGTAGTAACCAACATACCCATTGGCTGAGGTAGCTGTGCCCGTCAACACATCTCCATTGATGACGCGCAATGTAGCGAGGTTCTCGGCACCCACATCGTCTAGTAAAGGCTCGAGTGATGCACCAATCGTTGATTTGTAATAACAAGGAGACGTTAAGGGATGTCCTGCAACAGCAAGTGTTCGAGACGCATCAAAAACTCCCGTTTGAAAAAATCGACCAATATTTGCTACATCTTCTGCCCCAACCACCCATGCCGTTTCACCAGCATTAATCGGGTCGATGTGATGAATTTGAACGCCAACATTCCCTGCTGGGTGAGGCCCTTTGATCCGATGTATTGAACAGTTTTTTGTCTGTGCGATTTGACTGGACTCTTTGGCTCCGATACTCAAATGCAAATTTGGCGAGAGTTTTGACAACATATCAATTCCCAATTGGAACGCATCCTGTTGTCCTTCCAAAACCACATCGTATTGAGCAGACAAAGGAGCAGTTGCCACAGCACTGACAAAAATCGCCTTTGGCGTGGCGTTGGGATTGGCAACAATATCGTAGGGACGTTGCTTGATAAACGGCCAATTTCCTGATGCCAACAATTGCTCTTTAATTTGCTTGGGCGTAATCTTATCCAATGACGGAAGTTTGTGCGTAACCGATTGTTGTTTTTTGTCGGCAGAGATCACAATCTCAAGCACCTTTCGTTTTGCACCCCGCTTAATTTCTTTAACTGTCCCGCTGACGGGAGAAACAAATTGAATACTGTCTTGATATTTAGAATAAAACAGCGGCTGGCCAGCTTGGACTGCATCTCCCTCTTTACACACAATTTTGGGAAAAACACCATGAAAATCGGTGAGTTTTAAAGCGAACTGTGTTGATGGTGGTGCGGTCTTGAGCGTGTTGGTAGGAGCCCCCTTGAGTCGGAGGGTAAGACCTTTTCGGATCTTGATGTCAGTTGACATGATTTATTGCTTGTTTTGGAGCACAAATTTACTTAGTTCAAAGCGCTTAAAAAAAGGTTCAGACTCCTTTTTATTCTTATTTATATTAATTCCAAATAATTTGTTTAACGCTACTATTTTCGACTTGATTTTGACTTTGTAATTTCATCTCTGATTTTAGGTATCTTTAGCCAATATTTTTAAACTTTTAAAGTTGCAAAACGTTAAACAAATCTTTTTCGCACTTGTTTTTCCCAGCTTTTTAATGGGGCAAGAATTAAAAGAAAAAACACCCCCAAATCACATTGCTACAATCATTTTTCAGGCAGAAGAACAAATCGAAAATACCCCTATTGTTGAACTGGGTAAAGCATTCACTTTACGCTTTGACGATTTGAACGCCAATGAGGCCTATTATTATTACACCATTCAACATGCAAATGCGGACTGGACTGCTTCGGAATTGTTTAAATCAGAATATATCATTGGTTTCGATGACGTGCGAATTCGGAATATGAGCAACTCCTCGGCGACGCTGCAAAGCTATACACACTACGCCTTGACCATTCCGAACAGAGATACTGAAATTATCTCAAGTGGAAATTATGTGTTGGCTATTTTTGATCGCAAACAAGAGCTGATTTTTACCAAACGATTTGTTGTCTATGAGCAACAAGCCAATGTACAAGTCGGTATTTTTCGGTTGCGTGATTTGGAGGGGATTGACAGCAAGCAACGAATCGAAATCGGAGTGCAAACAGCCAACATTAATACTCGTCAACCTGATCAAGAGATCAGCGTTTGGGCTCTTCAAAACTATCGCTGGGCATCTGCTAGAAAAATCCCCAAATACGATTATATGATGACTCAAAACTTGCGATTTGAATACGACAATAATCTCATTTTTGAAGGTGGGAACGAATACTTGTTTTTTGACACCAAAGATATTCGATCAGCAGGGGGGAATGTTGCCTATATCAGACGTGAAAACCTGTATCAAAGCATTTTGTATCCCAATTATGTGCGCAATGGAAAAGTATATACCTATGCACCAGACATCAATGGTAATTTTGTAATTCAAACCACAGAAGGGTTCAATCCAGACACAGATGCCGATTACACAGAAGTCACCTTCCGTTTGCGTTCGTCAGAAACTAACTATGATTTTTATGTCACTGGTCTTTTCAATCAGCATCAACTACAGCCAGTCCACAAATTAGAATACGACTCTGCAAGCAACCTCCACCAAGTGACAATTCGACTCAAACAAGGTGTGTATAACTATAAATATATCGCAATCGATTCCGCTGGTCAATTGTATGAGAATGGCGTTGGGGGCAGTCATTGGGAGACCGAAAATGAGTATTTGGCGTTGGTTTATCTGCGAAGGTTTGGAGACCGTTACGATCGATTGATCGGGATTGGAGTTGGAAACTCCAGACAAATCCAAAATTAACTACCACGCAATCTGGAAGTTTTGTACCTTGCAAGTATGGTACAGCTACTTACTCGTGGAATTCGTGTTTCTGTAGAGGTTTTTTTTGAAGGAACCTACTTCAAAGATTACAAGCTCAACTATTCCTATGCTTACCAAATTACCATTCACAATCAGGGAAAAGAAGCCGTTCAACTCCAATCGCGACATTGGGAAATTATTGATTCTCTCCGTCCGAAAACCATCATTGATGGGGAAGGCGTTGTGGGTAAAAAACCAGTCATTTCGCCTGGGAAAAGTTACACCTATAAATCGGGCTGTTTGGTGACGTCTTCTGTGGGAGCCATGGATGGACACTACAACTTTATTAATCTCGCAACAACCAAAAAGTTTAGAGTTTATATCCCCAAATTTAAACTGAGCCCCTCCTTTGCAATGAATTGAGTTTTATAACACTTTTTAGTAGATTTGTTAAATAACCAAAAAAATACACCTTATGCCTTACGGATTTTTCACAGTTGACACTCCACAAAATGAAGTCACTTATGAGTATCGACCTGGTTCGCCAGAACGAAAACAAGTCGAAGAAACCTACAAAAAAATGTTCAATGAAAAAATTAAAGTTCCCTTGTATCTTGGCGATAAAGAAGTCTTTACACCAGAAACGCGCCCCATTCGACCTCCGCACGATCATCAACACATTGTAGGAACCTATAGCGTTGCCCAACCTGAGCATGTCACACGAGCAATTGACAATGCACTGAAAGCCAGAGCAAAATGGGCCACAATGTCATGGGAGCATCGTGTATCGATTTTTATCAAAGCTGCTGATCTGATCGCAGGACCCTACCGAGCGATTATCAACGCAGGCACCATGATTGGTCAGTCTAAAAATATTTTCCAAGCAGAAATCGACGCCACCTGCGAATCGGTTGATTTTCTCAAATTCAATGCTGCTTTTGCTTCACAAATCTATCAGCAACAACCCGCACCTGGCCATGGAGTTTTCAATCGTATTGAACACCGCCCACTGGAGGGGTTCACCTATGCAGTTACGCCATTTAATTTTACTGCTATTGCTTGCAATCTCACCTCATGCATGGCGATGATGGGGAATGTGGTGGTCTGGAAACCCAGTGATCACCAAATGTATACTGCCAAAATTTTGATGGACATCTTTAGAGAAGCTGGACTTCCTGATGGTGTAATTACACTCGTCTCTGGCGACCCTGAAATGATTACAAATATTGTATTGAAGCATCCATCTTTTGCGGGCTTGCACTTTACCGGTTCAACTTTTGTTTTTCAAGACTTATGGAAGAAAATCGGGGAAAACATCAAAACCTTTAAAACCTATCCGCGTATC
>CAXRDL010000057.1:0-34870 GCA_964229535.1 Flavobacteriaceae bacterium
TACTTCTGCAAGTCTGACAATCAACGAAAATGCTGACCCAAGCGTACGCGTTGATTTTGAAACCCATTTCAACAAAATGGTTTCAGAATCTGACGATCATTATACCCACACTTTGGAAGGAAAAGACGATATGACGTCTCACATCAAAAGCAGTATTTTAGGTTCATCGGTGTCCTTTCCAATCAAAAACGGGGTTCCTCAATTTGGAACTTGGCAAGGGGTATATTTATGTGAACATAGAAACCAGGCAAGTGGTAGAACCATTTTTATCACCTGCATCGGATAGCATCTTTTTTATTTTTTAAAGAAGTAAACCAACAAGCTCAAAACAATACTGACCAGTATGGAAGTACCGAGTGGGAAGTAAAATGTCCAGTTTTCTCCCCCAAACCGAAAATCAAGTGGGTTTT
Organism: Flavobacteriaceae bacterium; assembly: GCA_964229535.1. Taxonomy (GTDB): domain Bacteria; phylum Bacteroidota; class Bacteroidia; order Flavobacteriales; family Flavobacteriaceae; genus UBA724. The sequence goes on from CAXRDL010000057.1 coordinate 411, forward strand.
TAACACCATACTTTTCTCCCATAAGCAGTACGCCCCCTATAAGGACAAGAACCAGTCCGAGAAATAGAATGATGCGCCCCATTAGTGAAAAACGTCTACTAATTTTTCGAGTGTGAAACTGCGAGATCCTTTTACGAGGAGCGATGCTTGTCCAAAAGGGGTTTTTGAGAAGTAATCCATAGCTTGATCTACATTCGTAAAATACTTATCAGAAGAAACAAATTGCTCAAAAGAAGAACCAACCCAATAGCAATCATCAAGCGGGGAGGATTTTATCCAATCTACGAGTTGCTTGTGTTCAGATTCTGTATACTTCCCGAGTTCATTCATTTGCCCAATCACCGCAATTTTTTTCCCCTCTTTTTTTGAGAAACTCGCTAGGGCAGCATACATACTTGTGGGATTGGCGTTGTAGGCATCAAGGGTAATGTGGAGATTTTTTTTACGGATGATTTGGGAGCGGTTGTTGTCTGGAATATAGGACTCTAGTGCACTTTTTGCGTTTTGTGGGGATACCCCAAAGTGCTTGCCTATAGCATATGCAGCCAAGGCGTTGTAGCCATTATAAGAGCCGTTGAGTTGGGTTTGAATCTCTTGTTGATCCACCGCAATGCGAACCCTATCTTCTTCCGTTAAAAGAGTTGCAGATACCCTTGCCGTTGTTTCTGTTCCATAGGTGATAGGATCTTGACCTTTGAGTTGTGTCATGATTTTTGAATCGTCGGCATTGGCAAAGATCAGACCGTTTGTGTTTTTGAGATAGTCATAGAGTTCTGATTTTGCCTTGATAACGCCTTCCAAGCTACCGAATCCCTCGAGATGGGCCTTGCCGAAATTGGTAATCAGCCCTGCATCTGGTTGAGCGATATTGGCTAACAACGCAATCTCTCCTGGGTGATTGGCACCCATTTCGACGACGCCGATTTCGGTGTCTTCTTTTAGTGAAAGCAAGGTGAGAGGAACACCAATATGATTATTGAGGTTTCCTTGCGTGGCTACTGTGTTGAAGGTACTGCTGAGTACAGAATGAATAAGCTCTTTGGTTGTGGTTTTTCCGTTGCTTCCGGTCAAAGCAATGATTGTTGTTCCCAACGTTGTTCGATGTTCAGTAGAAAGCGTTTGGAGTGACGTTAAAGTGTTTTCAACGCGAATCAAACGATTATCAGTAATTGAGATGTCTTCATCGACAACTACGGCAATTGCCCCTTTGTCAAGTGCCTGTTTTGCAAACTGATTTCCATCAAAGTTTGGCCCACTAAGGGCAAAAAAAAGTTGACCAGATTGAAGGGTTCGGCTGTCAGTACTGACTCCCGCAGCGTCTCTAAAGATGTTGTAAAGCGCTGACATCACAGTTTGGTTAAAGTGTGCTTAGTTTTTTGGAATACCCTTTGGCTTTCGGTCATCGCTTGTGCTTCCCAAATAGGACATTGCACATCGGAAACCAATATAATCTGCAGCTAAAAATTCAGGCATATAACGGCGTTGCGCTGGGTCGAGCCAATAGGCACGGTCTTTCCATGAAGCTCCTTTAATTACTCTGGTAGAATTAGAAACAAGGGTAAGTCTATTTTGTTGATCTGCTCTTAATTTCCCAAATGCATCTGCATACATTGGGTTATCTAATTCACCATCAGTTTTAGAATTGTCTCTAACATATAATTCATCACCATCTGCATAGGCAAGGTTGTTCGCAGCTAAACCATTTGTGCTAACTAGATTTCCTTCATCACCATAATTGTTTGGCTTAATTTTTTGTTTTTTGATGGAGCCAGGTAGTTGACTGTAAGTCGTTCGGTCAGATGGATTTTCATCATAATAAATGATTGAATCATTAACGGAAGCTTTAGGATTTTCAGTGCCATCTTCATTTATGTAGGTTTGAAATAAATTTCCACGGAAATAATTCATGTCGCTTACCTGGTTGTTGGTTATGGGTCTATAAATATCAGCAACCCACTCCGAAACATTACCTGCCATTCCATATAAGCCAAAATCGTTTGGCGGATATTGGTATACATCTGCAGTGATTTCTGCATCGTCATTTGACCAACCTGCAACTCCGCTGTAATCCCCACGTCCTTGCTTGAAGTTGGCGAGTTGATCACCAGCATTTCGACTTTGTGTAACTCTGGAAGTATCACCAGACCAGGGGTATTTCTTTTTTCCTTGGTAAGAATTATACTCACGAATTCCTGCAAGCCCGAGAGCCGCATATTCCCATTCGGACTCAGTTGGTAATCTGTATTCTGGTAGAACAATCCCATATTCAACACTTGCATTAGCTATTCTTACAGAATCTGGAACCTCATCATTTCTAACCTTTATGGCAGCATTATTACCAACAAATTTTTGAATCTTTTTATCAGTATCTTCATTATATGCTTTAAGACTATCTGAAGAGTAATTTCCTCCATAAACTTTGTCTGGTCTTTTCAGATAAGTTTCCGTATCAAAATTGACAGCTCCTTTGACTGCATCAGATGTTCTTGCTCCCTTAGCTATCCAGCCTTTTTCTTCTAAAATCAATTCGTTCACTCGATTTGTTCTCCATTTGGCAAAGTTGTTTGCTTGTTGCCAACTTACTCCAACTACAGGGTGTGTTCGGAATGCAGGATGACGAAGGTAGTTGTTGACCATATCGTCATAATAACCAAGTTGATTTCTCCACACAAGGGTGTCTGGTAAAGCAGAAAAGTAAATTTCTGGTTGATCAATGAATACACGTTTTAGCCAATCTAAATATTCAATATACATAAGGTTTGTAACCTCTGTTTCGTCCATGTAGAAAGATCGAACTTGCATCCTTGTCGGCGCATTGTTCCAATCTTTCATGACATCATCTTGAACGCGGCCTTTGGTGTAGGTACCCCCGTGAATAAGGATTAAGTTAGGCCCTTGGATTTGGTCTTTGTAGTCTTTGCCTTTGTAGTCAAAACCACCATTTTCACCAATTTTCCAACCCGTAGCAGAAGACTCACCGCTTTTTGCTGAACCGTTACGGCTACATCCAGTGAAAACAATGGACATTGATGCCAAGATAGCTAATGTGAATATACATTTGCGCAACATACAGATTCTATTTTGGACTGCAAGATAATAAATATGTGTAAATTTGGCTTTCAAGGTGGACAATTTATATCCCTATAAACGATTATAAAGCCCTTTTTATTATAATTTTTCATTTCAAACACTATCTTACAAACTTTTTCGTTTTGGATTTAGTATGCGATTATTGACCCTTTTATTTTTACCTCTTTGCCTGTTGTCTCAACAGATTGATGTGCAATGGGATTGGCAAGGTGCCGAACAGATACATGTTGGAGATCTGTTAAAAAGAGTACCCAAAGCGATAGGTCAAACCGTTTTTTACGACGAAGAACATCAGCGCTTTGCCATTAGCATTTCAAAACAGCTGGGTGATAATCCAAATTTTCATTACTCTATCGAAAATGTGCAAACGCAAAAAGTTCATTCCGATCTGGAAGTAGATCTTGATTTGGATCAATTTGCTGCTCGCCCTCATACCACGGTGTACAAAACCAAAGGAAGAGATGTTCACCAAGTTGTTTTTCAAATCGAACCCTTTATTGTGAAAAACAACAAACTGCATGCGGTTACTGGATTTACCATTATCCCTAATGCAGTTAAGCAGTTAGTAGCACAGCGTGTCCAACAACTGACATCAATCGAGTCTATGCCCCCTCAGTCTGGCTATAGATTTGAAGTCAATCAGACAGGTATTCATAAAATAACAGCTGCGTTTTTACGTGACTTGGGAATGCCAATATCCAGCATCAATCCACAAACGCTAAAAATCTTTGGTAGAGGAGGAAAAATGCTTTCCTTAATCAATTCGGGAACTGAAGGAGTCAATTATGGGTTTTCACAAAACCCTCTCCAACTCGTAGGTATGGACGATGGCAGAATTGATGATGAAGATTACATCCTATTCTTTGCTTATGGCTCTAAAGAATGGAACGATGAAAGCCAAACTGCAGTGAATCTTTATCATGATCAAGCACATTATATCATTTCTTACGGCGGAGAAAATGGACTTCGGGTAAATATCCAACAATCAGCAGCGAGTATTGATAATCCGCAAACGAGCGCATCTGTGAGTATTCACATGGAAGAAGATTTAGTTAATATTGCGCAAATGGGTCGGAAGTGGTTTGGTGATCGCTTTCTCCACAACTCAACTGATAATTATACGTTTCAGTTGACTAACCGAAAGGCAGCAACCGCTGTGGATATTAAGCTTGCCGCAGCGGCTTCAGCTACAGATGGCAGCTATTTTGATCTAAGCGTAGAAAACGCCAATATGTCCCTTAATCTAGCAGCAACACAAACCCTTACAAGAGCATCGGAGGGGACAATAAAGCTTTCGACAATTCCGTCTTCAAATGAGTTAGATGTGCATTTGCGCTACGATGCTTCGGGATTTAGTTCTGCGGTTGGTTATCTGGACTACATACGAGTATCTTATGAGCGAATTCTATCTGGAGATCGTGGACAATTTGGGTTTACAACAAATAACTCAAATACTTATCGTGCATCAGATATCAATGCAATTTGGAAATTGAATCCCGATGGCACAATTCAAGTCTTCCAATCCAACAACAATAGAGAGGTATATTTTAACTTCAATGAGAATGCCGATCGCTATCATGTTTACAGTGCAGATGATGTTTACAGCCCAAAACGCAGTGAGTATGGAGATACATTTACCTCACCCCAATTGCGGGAACGACTTACCAATGAAGCTGAATATATCATAATCACACACGACGACTTTGCAGAGGAAGCCAACAAGTTAGCCACACACCACCGTACGCACACGGGATTAAAATCTTCGGTTTTGACCTTATCTGAAATTTACGATGATTTTAGTGCGGGTAACGTCGATATCATGGCGATTCGTAATGCGGTTCGCTATGCATACCTCAACAATTCTGATAACAACAAACCCAAGTATGTGTGTTTGTTTGGAGACACAAGCTACGACTACAAAGATCGCATCCCAAACAACAATATGGTTGTGCCAACCTACCATTCCTTGAACAGCTTCCACTTGGCCAATAGCTATATGTCTGACGACTTTTATGCAATAATGGATTCCAACGAAGGAGACCTCGGTTTTTATGACCGTATGGACTTGGCAGTCGGCCGAATTCTTTTCGACACTAAGGAGGGTGCTCTAGCGATGGTCGATAAATCGATTGATTACAGTTTGGCCAATGGTGACTGGCAAAACACATTTACGATATTGTCAGACGACTCAGATGCAGAATGGGAAAATATTATTCAGGAACGACTCGATGAATTGGGAGAGGAGGTGATTGCCAATAAACCATTCTTAAACCTACAGAAGGTGCATTCTGATTCTTTCGAGCAGGTGATATCTGCTTCAGGCGACCGTTATCCTGGGGTCAATCAAGCTTTGGAAAATCAATTTATTCAGGGTACGCTTGCCATCAATTATTTTGGTCATGGTGGAGAAAGCGGCCTGGCTTCTGAGAGAATATTTGATAAAGAACTTGCTGATCGTCTCTACAATCCAGGAAAATTCCCTCTCTTTATTACATCAACTTGCGAATTCAGTCGGTTTGACAACCCTGAAGTTTACACAGCAGGGGAGGCGAGTTTTGCCAACCCAGTAGGAGGTGTGATTGGACTAATTTCCACCACTAGGCAAATTTACGTTGGGAATGGCATCAACTACAATAAGATTATTGCAGAGCATTTATTCGCCTACGAACTGGATGATTACCCAACAATTTCAGAGGCCTTACGCTTGTCAAAAAATGACTTTTTCGGTACATCACAGAAGAGGATTATATTTTTTATCGGCGACCCAGCTCTCAAACTTGCGATTCCACAAGGCCGCGTCGATCTGACGCATCTCAATGGCAATGAACTCGAAGGATTAGATGATGAAAATAAACAACTACGCGCCCTTGATCGAGTGAATCTTGCCGGTCAAATTTCAGATAAAAACGGAGAACTTCAAGATGATTTTTCAGGAGAGGTTGTACTGACAATTTTTGACAAAGAGCTTGAGAAAACTACACTTGGCAATGACGGTAACGGGACCTTTGCTTTCAATGTGCTTGGCAATGTAGTGTTTAAGGGAAATGCGGAAGTAAATAATGGATTTTGGAACATCGAACTGGTAATACCCAAAGATATTTCACTTCCACTGGGTCAAGCTCGTATTAGCATGTATGCCGTTTCGAATGATAAAACGAGTAAAAAGACGGGCTTGTTCACCGATCTTTTTATTGGGGGAATCAATCCGAATCCAGAAATGGATACCCAAGGTCCAATTATAGAACTTTTTTTAGATGATGAATCATTTGAAAACGGGGATATGACGGGTACCAACCCGATTTTAATTGCAAGATTTTCAGATGAAAATGGCATCAATACCTCTGGCGGATTGGGTCATGAGCTATTGGCTGTTTTGGATGGAATGACGCAAAACCCAATCGTTTTAAATAATTTTTATCGCACAAATCTCGGTGACTACCAGTCGGGCTCTCTAAGCTACTTATTCAACAATCTTTCTCCGGGTCCCCACACACTCTCTTTGACAGCCTGGGATACCCACAACAATCCGTCTACACAAAGCATTGATTTTGTTGTTTCTGATAAAAACAACATTTTAATCAACGCAATTTATAACATACCCAACCCCTTTGAAACCCAAACTACATTCTGGGTAAGTCACAACAAACCCCGTGAACTTATCGAAGCAAACATCATCGTTCATGATATCAATGGGAAAAAGGTATGGGAACAGAGCAAAACACTTTACTCTGGCACAAACACAAATAGTGAGATTGTGTGGAATGGTCAGTCCAATGACGGCACTTTAGTAAATAAGGGAGTATATTTGTGCACGATTACGTTAAATTCTACGTTATCTAATACAACACACACTGAGACGCACACAATAATAAGGAATTAATAAAGTATGAGAAGTTTTTTTTCAGTTGTATTCGTATTCATCGCAATTGCTTTATATGGACAAAATCGAGTGATCACAACAGGTGTTCCATTTCTTTTAATCACTTCTGATGCGAGGTCAGCAGGTATGGGTGAACAAGGGGTTGCTACCACACCAGACGCCTTTTCCCAAAATTGGAATCCATCCAAGTATAGTTTTGCACCAAGCGAGTCAGGAATCGGTGTGAGCTATACGCCCTATCTGAGTCAATTGGTCAATGACATTTTCCTTGCGAATGTGTCCTATTACAGGGTTGTTTCGGAACGAGCAGCTTGGGCTACAAGCTTAAAGTACTTTAGCTTGGGCGAAATAGAGATTGGTCAAACGCCAGCTGACTTTATCAATCCACTCATCGAACGTCCAAACGAATTTGTACTGGATTTCTCCTATGCGTTAAAACTCAATGAATCGTTTTCTTTAGGAGTAACAGGTGCTTTTATCAACTCAGACCTCAAGCTCGGCTCTGCAACTGATGACGCATCAGCAGCAAGTACAGTCGCTTTTGGGATTTCTGGTTATTATCAGTCTGCGCAACGTGACTTTAGCAATTTTGAAGGCAAGTGGCGTGGAGGATTTAACATCAGCAACCTTGGCCCAAAACTCACTTACGAAACTGATGGTTTTGCAGATTATTTACCAACGAATTTAAAACTCGGTGGCGGTTTTGACTTTGTCTTAGACAGTTACAACACCCTTAGTTTGGGATTAGAAATCAACAAATTACTCGTTCCTACGCCAAGTGAACCCATCAAGTCAACCGATGCAGACGGGAAAGAGATCATCACTGGTTATGTCCAACCAGATGTGAACTTTCTCAGCGGAATTTTTAAGTCATTTGGAGATGCGCCAGGTGGTTTTAGCGAAGAATTGCAAGAATTCACTTGGGCTTTAGGTGCCGAATTCAATTACAACAATGCATTCGCCTTACGTGCTGGATATTTTAATGAGCATGAAGATAAGGGTGCGCGAAAATTCATTACGCTTGGTGCTGGATTCAAGTATAATGTTGTAGATATCGATCTTTCGTATTTAATTTCAGCAACAAAAGTGATTAATCCCCTCGAAAACACACTCCGATTTTCACTGACATTTAATTTTGGGGATTCTCTAGAGAACTAGCAATTATCAACATTGTTTGAATAATCCCATTTCCCGTTTTTACACAAAGTGGGAAAGCATTACCTTTGCAGTTAAATATCATTGGAAACAAAAGATATTGACTCTATGAAAGAAGTAACCAAAGAAACTTATTTGAGCTGGTACGAGAATATGCTCTTCTGGCGAAAGTTTGAAGACAAGCTTGCTGCTGTCTATATCCAACAAAAAGTACGTGGTTTTTTACACCTCTACAATGGGCAAGAGGCCGTTCTCGCAGGTTCTCTCCATGCCATGGATCTCACCAAAGACCGTATGATCACGGCCTATCGCAACCACGTTCAGCCGATTGGGATGGGTGTTGACCCCAAACGAGTGATGGCCGAACTGTTTGGTAAGGCGACAGGAACTTCGCAGGGTCTCGGGGGCTCAATGCATATTTTTTCAAAAGAACACCGCTTTCATGGCGGACACGGAATTGTCGGAGGTCAAATTCCTTTGGGTGCTGGAATGGCATTTGGAGATAAATATCACGGAAGTGACGCCGTGACACTCTGTTATATGGGTGACGGAGCGGTTCGTCAGGGCTCGCTCCACGAAACACTTAATCTCGCCATGCTCTGGAAACTTCCAGTTGTATTTATCGTAGAGAATAACGGCTACGCAATGGGAACGTCTGTTGAGCGCACAGCCAATCATACGGATATCTGGAAATTAGGCCTTGGCTATGAAATGCCATGTGGACCCATTGACGGAATGGATCCCGTGAAAGTTGCAGAGGGCATTTCTGAGGCGATCAACAGAGCAAGAAAAGGGGATGGTCCCACGTTCTTGGAAGCAAAAACATACAGATATCGTGGACATTCGATGTCAGACGCACAACATTACCGCACCAAAGATGAGGTCAATGAATACCGAAAAATTGATCCGATTACCCAAGTTCGCGAGCATATTTTGAAAAGCGAATATGCTACCGAGGAGGAGCTTGGAAGCATTGATGCAGACGTAAAAAATCGGGTACAGGAATGTGCAGATTTTGCAGAATCATCACCTTACCCAGAAAAATCTGTGATGTACGATGCTGTCTACGAGCAAAGCGATTATCCATTTTTAGCACATAAATTATAACATGGCGATTGTAGTAAACATGCCACGATTGAGCGATACCATGGAAGAGGGAACAGTCTCCTCATGGCTCAAGAAAGTTGGAGATAAAGTTGAGGAGGGCGATATATTAGCCGAAATTGAAACAGATAAAGCCACTATGGAGTTTGAGTCTTTCAACGAGGGATTTCTTCTTCATATCGGCATAGCTGAGGGTGAAAGTGCTGCTGTCGATAGCTTGCTTGCTATTATTGGTGACGAGGGTGAAGATATTAGCACCCTTGTAAACGGAGACAATACAACCGCATCTGCTACAGCTGAAACCTCTGAAACAGTAGAAAGTCAGCCAGACCCCACAACAGAAACACAATCTACTGCTATCCCTAAGGGAGTCGAAGTGGTTAAAATGCCACGCTTGAGCGATACCATGGAAGAAGGAACCGTTGCCTCATGGCTCAAAAATGTTGGAGATGCTGTTGAGGAAGGCGAAATTCTCGCTGAAATTGAAACCGACAAAGCCACCATGGAATTTGAATCTTTTTATGCTGGAGAGTTGTTGCATATAGGAGTTCAAGTTGGCGAATCCGCCGCTGTCGATAGTTTACTTGCGATCATTGGACCCAGCGGAACGGATGTTGCTTCTGTTTTGGCTGCCTCATCAGGTTCGAGTTCAGACAGTTCTCCGACAGTAGAGAAAGAAACAACGACAGTCGAACCCCCACCTACAGCAATTACGGAGCCTTCCGAGCCAGTAACAGCTATACCATTCGGTTCTACTGCAAACACGAACGAAAGGATCATGGCTTCCCCTTTAGCCAAAAAAATGGCTGCGGAAAAAGGAATTGACCTTCGTCAAGTTCAGGGATCAGGAGAGCATGGCAGAATTGTGAAGCGGGATATTGAACAGTTTGCTCCAGGTTCAGCAGCTGCGAGCGTACAAGCTTTTGTGCCGAAGGGTCAGGAATCATCGGAAGATATTCCAAACTCACAAATGCGAAAAGTAATCGCCAAACGACTTGCCGAGTCCAAGTTTAGTGCTCCTCATTACTATCTGTCTGTAGAATTTGATATGGATGCAGCCATAGCATTCCGTAAACAATACAATGAGCTGCCCGACACCAAAATATCATTTAATGATATCGTTGTAAAAGCAACAGCTTTGGCGCTTAAAAAACATCCGCAAGTCAATTCGCGTTGGTTTGACGACCGCATGCAACTCAATCATCACGTACACATCGGAGTCGCAGTGGCTGTTCCAGATGGGCTGGTCGTTCCTGTTGTTCGATTTGCTGACGAAATGGCATTGCCTCAAATCGGTTCGCAAGTCAAAGACTATGCAGTTCGAGCTCGTGACAAAAAGCTTGCGCCAGACGAAATGGAAGGAAGTACGTTTAGCATTTCCAATCTTGGAATGTTTGGAATCGATGAATTTACATCTATAATCAATCAACCCAACTCCGCCATTCTTTCCGTCGGCGCGATTGTACAAAAACCAGTGGTTAAAGATGGCGAAATTGTAGTTGGTAGTACAATGAAGCTTACTCTTGCGTGTGATCATCGCACTGTTGATGGAGCTACTGGTGCGCAATTCCTTCAAACACTACGGGAATATATAGAACAACCCTTGCGTTTGGTAATTTAAGATGATGCACTCTCCAAAACGCGTTATTGTAACGGGTGCCAGTCGTGGGATTGGTCGTGCTTTGGTTGATACCTTTCAAAATCTAGGACATGACGTTTGGGCTTTATCTCGCAACATAGATGAACTCAAACACATTAAGGGAATTCATGCGGTTTCGATAGACCTATCCAATGAGCAACAAATATCAGATTGGGTTGGATCATGCGGGGTTGATCATTTTGACGTACTAATCAACAACGCTGGTATGCTGATCAATAAACCATTTTCTGAGACCACCACTGCAGATTTTGAAGCGGTCTACCGTGTCAATGTTTTTGGTGCGGCGCAACTGATACGACACTTACTACCGTTACTTTCTGTAGACAGTCATGTTCTCAACATCAGTAGTATGGGTGGCGTTAACGGGTCTGCCAAGTTTCCAGGACTTGCTGCCTATAGCAGTAGCAAAGGGGCTCTTGGAATTTTGACTGAATTATTAGCGGAGGAATTTAAAGACAATGGCCCGCGGTGTAATGCCTTGGCCTTGGGAGCGGTTCAAACGGAAATGCTTGCCGAAGCTTTCCCAGACTATGAAGCTCCTGTTTCAGCTACAGAAATGGCATCCTATATCGCAGATTTCTCTCTCAATGGCCACCGCTTGTACAACGGTAAAGTTCTCCCGATTAGCCAATCTACACCATGAGTGCTTTTGCGACGTATTTGCCTGTCAATGCGCGTTCTCAATGTCTCAACTTGGTTCAAAACCATCCTGTTACCATTCGGGTTGTCAATCCAAGACGTACAAAACACGGAGATTTTCGAAAATTTCCAGATGGGAGATCTCAGATTACCTTGAACAAAATGGAAAATCCCTATCGTTTTTTAATTACATTTATTCATGAGTGGGCGCATTGGTTGGTCATACAAGCACAGCCGTTTAGAACCCAACCACATGGCGCATTATGGAAGCAAACATTTAAGCAACAAATGCTTCCCTTTCTTCAAGATCAAATTTTTCCTGATGAGGTACTCAGCTTATTGGCAAAACACATGAAAAATCCAAAAGCTACTCTTGATGCAGACCCTCCATTGGCTCTTGCACTCAAGCGCTATGACCCTGCTAAAGATAAATCTTTTATTTTTGAGTTAGAAACCGGCACTCGCTTTCAAGCTAACAATGGTAAAATCTACGAATTGGGACAGTTGCGTAGAAAACGCTATGCTTGTGTTGAGCTTGCCACAAATAGGACCTATCTCTTTGCTGCACACAGTGAAGTTCAAACGGTTGAGAACTAAAGATGTCTGAGTAATGGAATCTAAATTTGACTTTGCAGAAGATACCAATGCTGCTAAAGCAGAGGTTCAACAGGAAGCGAAAGGGTTTTTAAAAAGTCTTCTTCGGTTTATATCAACCCTGCTGTCCATTCGTAAAGACACAGATTATCGAGCAACGATTCAGGCCATACAAGATGATATTTCCTTTCGAGGCGCCACCGCTTGGGTATTGATTTGTTCAATTTTCCTTGCCTCAATTGGATTGAATGCCAACTCGACTGCAGTGGTCATAGGTGCGATGTTGATTGCACCTTTAATGGGTCCTGTTCTTGGTGTTGGGGTCTCTTTGGCGATCAACGACCTTGCCACATTGCGTCGTTCCTTGGTCAATTTTGGCGTCATGGTGTTACTCAGCGTACTTACAGCACTTCTTTTTTTCGCTCTTTTTCCGCTTCGCGAGGAGTCCAGTGAGCTTTTGGCTCGTGTCAGCCCTGATATTCGGGATGTATTGATCGCTTTTTTTGGTGGTTTGGCTTTGATTATTGCCCGAACCAAAAAGGGAACTATTGCTTCCGTGATTTTTGGAGTTGCCATTGCCACTGCTCTAATGCCACCCCTCTGTACGGTTGGGTATGCACTTGCGCATTCGAATATTCCCTATGCGCTCGGGGCATTATATTTGTTTGCGATTAATGCCAGTTTTATCGCCCTTGCCGCTTATCTCGTCGTTAAACTTTTGCGATTTCCGATGACAGAGTATGCCAACCCCAAGAGCCGTCGTCGTATTTCGCGTCTGGCAACTCTTTTGGCTTTACTTATGGCGATTCCCGCTGGATTTACTTTTGTTGACGTATTACAAAAGAGTCGTTTTCAAGCGGCTGCACAATTGTTTTTGGACAATGAACTTAAAGGGATTGACAACGCCGATTACTTGCGCCAAACAGCACGTATTGTTTTTGATGACTCCCAACCAAAAGTGATTATCAACACCTTTGGCGTCGCTCCATTAGCACCAGCTGTTGAACGCTTGTTGAGGGAGCGAATTGCATCTTATGAGTCTCTTGAAAATACAGTACTTATCATCAACCAATTGGAACAAGAAACCAAGCGTTTTGACCAGCAGCTTTATTTGATTGAATTGCGAAAACGAGACTCATTGGAACTTATACGTCAACAAGCTGAAATACAAGCACTACAAACACGTATTGGCGAACTGAATCATCAGTCAATATCACAAATTTCGTTCGATGAAATACTGACCGAAATGAGGGTAATTAGCCCTTTTGCTCGTGAAGTTCGCTATGCACAAACCTATATTTCAAACTTTGATACAATAGATACTGTCGCAGTCTTTCATGTGCAGTGGGATTCTTCTTTGGACTCCCTAGCAGTAACATCCGAAGAAGAACGTTTGCGAAATTGGTTGACAATTCAATTTCCTAATCGAGCTTTTGTTCTCGAAAGCGATTAGTCCTCTAGATATAGCTTTCTTACTTTTTTGAACAAGTTTGAGGAATACACAAAATCTGTAACGGCTTCGTTATCGGTTTTAAATATATTTTGGTTTGACCCTTCCCACTCTTTGTTTCCATCCTTTAAAAAGAGAATGGTCTCTCCGATTTCCATGACCGAGTTCATGTCATGGGAGTTGATGACGGTAGTGATATTGTACTCTTTAGTTAATTCCTGAATCAGGTTGTCAATCACGATAGCTGTTTTTGGATCTAGTCCAGAGTTTGGTTCGTCGCAAAAAAGGTATTTGGGTCGCATCACAACCGCCCGCGCAATTGCCACTCGCTTTTGCATCCCACCTGAAATTTCATTTGGAAGCTTGTGTTTCGCATCGATAAGGTTGACACGTTCAATGACGGTCTCGGCTTGATCAATCATTTCTGATTCTGACAATTTCGTTAGCATACGCATGGGAAACAATACATTTTCAACCACACTCATCGAATCAAATAATGCACTCCCTTGAAACACCATTCCGATTTCTCTACGAAGGATTCTATGCTCGTCGTATGTCATTGAAGAAAAAGGAATGCCGTCAAAATAGATTTCACCTTGATTTGGAGTAAATAAACCAAGAAGAATTTTGAGTAAAACAGTTTTACCAGAACCACTTTGACCAATCACCAGATTTGTTTTTCCTCTTTTAAATTCAGTTGTAATCCCCTTCAAAATAGGCGTATTATCAAACTCTTTTTGTATGTCTTTGATCTGGATCATTTTATGAGAAAAAGAGTTGGGTTATAAAATAGTTTACAACAATAATTACAACAGAGCACCAAACAAAGGAAACCGTGCTGGCGCGACCAACGTCAAGTGCGCCCCCTTTCATGTAATAACCATGATAGGAGGGGATTGTAGCCAAAATGATGGCGAATAAAAAGGTTTTGACAAAAGCGTATACAACATGAAATGAATTAAACTCCAATTGAATGCCCTCGATAAATGAAGCGCTACTCGAAAACCCCCCATATATGGTGGCGGCCCAACCACCAAAAATGCCTAAAAACATCGAAAAGATAATGACGATGGGCAATAAGGTCATGGCCATAAGTTTGGGGAATACCAAAAAGTTTACCGAATTAATCCCCATAACTTCCAAGGCATCGATTTGTTCGGTTACGCGCATGGTTCCGATACTTGACGTGATATAGGACCCCACTTTTCCAGCCAAAATAATCGCCATAAAGGTAGGTGCAAATTCAAGAATAATGGATTGTCGTGTTGCAAAACCAACCAGATTTTCAGGAATAAAAGTGCTGTCGATATTCAAAGCTGTTTGAATAGAGACAACTCCGCCCACAAAAAAAGAAAGAAAGCATACAATGCCTAGTGAGCCCAGTATCAAATCCTGAATTTCTTTCAGAATAAGCCCATACATAATCGATCGTTTGGTGGGTTTAATAAACACCAACCGAATCATCAGAAAATAGGTACCGACGTGTTTGAGCGTATTCACCTGACGAATGTAAAAAATAATGTTTGCTTACAGGGGTTGTCTTTCAAAAAAATTATATTTGAAATTTTCAATCCATACGCATGAATAAAACCTTACCTATTTGCATTGTATTGCTCAGTGTGCTGGCCTGTTCTCCAATCAATCCAGAAAAGCCACCGAAGCTCGTAATCGGAATTGTGGTCGACCAAATGCGCTACGATTACCTCACCCGCTATTGGGACGACCTCAGTCCAAATGGCTTCAAACGCTTTTATAAGGAGGGTTTTGTTGCCCACAACCACCATTTTAATTATTACCAAACCCTAACCGGTCCCGGACATGCTTCCATTTCAACAGGAACTACACCTTCTGTCCACGGAATTATCGGAAATGAGTGGTATGACCGTACATCACAAAGAGAGGTATACTGCGTTGATGACAATGACGTGGAAGGATTGGGGTCTACCACAAAAGGGAAAAAATCCCCGAAACAGCTCATTACAACCACTTTTGCGGATCAACTTCGACTGCATACACAGTTTCGAAATAAGGTAATTGGGGTTTCCCTTAAGGACCGCTCAGCTGTTTTGTCAACGGGACATTCTGCAAATGCGGCCTACTGGTTTGCAGGAGGGAATGAAGGCGTGTTTACGACAAGCACACACTATATGGACTCTCTGCCAAACTGGGTGTCTGAATACAACGCCAAAAAATACCCTCACCAATACGCTTCATCGGTGTGGAACACCTTACGGCCAATAGAAACTTATACTGCTAGTGGGCCTGATGATACACCCTATGAAGGGATTTTTAAGGGCGCAGACCGGCCGACATTTCCCTACGATCTATCATCCCTGTCGCCAGACTATTACAAAGACAAGGGCTTGGACATCGTTCGCAATACCCCTTTTGGAAACACCATGGTAACCGACATGGCTCTTCTTGCCCTGAAACATGAGGGTTTAGGCAAAGATGAAGAAACCGATGTATTGATGATCAGCTATTCTTCAACTGACCATATTGGACATCAGTTTGGGCTGACTGCGATCGAAACTCAAGATACCTACCTTCGTTTGGATTTGGAATTGGAACGATTGTTTTCTGAAATCGATCAAATGGTTGGAATGGATGATGTTACTCTATTTCTGACCTCAGATCACGGTGCAGTTCATGTTCCCAAATACCTCAATGACCATAAGTTTCCCGGTGGGCATGATAAAAGTAAGGGGATACAAGACCAGGTCAATCAAGTCTTGTTTTCGAAAACAGGTATTGATAATTTGGTGTTGCATATTGGCAATGATCAGATGTATTTGGATCATGAACAAATTGATAAAAACAGACTTGATCTGGATGAATTGGCAGATGAAGCAATCCGCGTGATTCTCAACTTTTCGACCATTGAAAAGGCATTTAAAACTGTCGATGTAACACAATTAAGCCCATCTGAAAAACTGCATAATCTATTGCTTCGTGGCAACCATGTCAAAAGAGCGGGAGATATTTATATGATCCCCAAACCTGGTCATATTGATTATGGTCATACGGGAACAACTCATGGTACGGGCTTTTCGTACGATACCCATGCTCCGCTACTGATGATGGGTCGTGGTATAAAAGCAGGTCACACTTACAAAGAGACATGGATTACGGATATAGCCCCGACAATGTGCGCTTTATTGGGCACTGCTTTTCCGAACGGGATGACAGGAAGTGTGATTTCGGATGCCCTGCTTAAAGCTGATAAGTAATTGCATTGATATTCATTCCAGCACCAACGCTGGCAAACAAAATCACGTCTCCTTTGTTGAGTTTGTGATCTTTGAGTTGACCTTTGCGCACCAAATCTAGTAAAGTTGGCACAGTAGCGACTGAGCTGTTTCCATAAGTTTGAATGTTCATTGGTAAAACATCTTCTGGCATTTGGGTTCGGTATAAGCGATAGAAACGCTTCAGAATCGCTTCATCCATTTTTTCATTGGCTTGGTGGATGAATACTTTTTTAAGGTCTTCAATTTGGTGTCCAGAAGCATCAAAACAGTCTTTCATTGCTTGGGGAACATGGCTTAGCGCAAACTCATAAACCTTTCGCCCTTCCATTTTGATGTACTGGGTGTTGTCATTTTTGGGATTGCAGTATGAACCACCTGCATAAATATAATAGGTTTCATCAGTTGTATAGGTCGCGGTATTGTGGGACAATAATCCCCCATCTCCTTCTTTTTCTTCGATGATTGTTGCACCTGCACCGTCGGCAAAAATCATGGAATCCCGATCGTTGTGATCCACCACCCGTGATAAGGTCTCTGCTCCTATAACAAGACAACGTTTTGCCATGCCCGCTTTAATGAAAGCTTGAGCCTGGATAACCCCTTCAACCCAACCTGGGCAACCGAAAATCAAATCATAAGCGACACAACTTGGGTTATGTATCCCGAGTTGATGCTTGACTCGTGCGGCAAGAGCTGGTAACATATCAGATTGATTGTGACCGTGTGCAACGTCCCCAAAATTGTGACCAACGATAATGTAGTCCAGTTGCTCTGGATCGATATTGGCATCATCAATGGCTCGTTCGGCAGCAAAAGTTGCAAGGTCACTCGCATTGTGATGATTTTTTGCGTACTTCCGCTCCGATATCCCCGTGATTGACTGAAACTTCTCGATAATCGCTTCATTTTCAGTTGTAAAAGGAGAGCCATCAGCTTGAAAAAACTCATGTTTCAGAAAGTCCCGATTCGAAGTGACATTTTCGGGGATATAACATCCTGTGCCTGTAATTTTAATGGCCATTATTCATGGTTTTAATCAAAGCTAAATAAATTCTAACGACCATGTCAAATAAGAATAAAAATACTACGACGTCCAAAAATAACACAAGAATTCGAAGGGAACAATGAATATTGAAAATTAAATTTATAAATAACTGTTAACCAGTTATTTAAATTTATTTTTCTGTTGTTTGATATTCTTCAATAGGAGTACAAGTACAGATTAAATTACGATCCCCAAAGGCTTCATCCGTTCGTCTTATACTTGGCCAAAATTTATTTTGCCTCACAAAATCAAGCGGATATGCGGCCTCACTCCGACTGTAGGGAAGTTCCCACTCATCGGCTGTGAGCAGTGCCATTGTGTGCGGAGCATTGTGCAAAATATTATCTTTTTGGTCAGAATCACTTCCTTCAATTTCGAAACGAATCGAAATCATCGCATCGCAGAATCGATCCAATTCGGACTTATCTTCGCTTTCAGTTGGCTCTATCATCATCGTACCAACCACTGGGAACGAAACCGTAGGAGAATGGAATCCATAGTCCATCAATCGCTTCGCAATATCTACGACTTCAATGCCTTTTTCCTTAAATGGTCTGCAGTCGATGATAAACTCATGCGCTGCTCGTCCAGACTCTCCTTTGTACAAAATCTCATAGTGATTATCCAATCTTGCTTTGATATAATTTGCATTGAGAATCGCAATTTCTGTTGCTCTTTTCAGACCTTTTGCGCCAAGCATTCGAATGTAGGCATAAGAGATGAGGCAAATCATAGCTGAGCCCCAAGGAGCGCCAGAAATTGTAACGGATTGGTCTCCTTTAGAGAGAAAAGGATGCGCAGGTAAAAATGGTGCTAAGTGTTTTGCCACACAAATCGGTCCAACTCCAGGACCGCCACCGCCGTGTGGAATGGCAAAGGTCTTGTGTAAGTTGAGATGGCATACATCCGCTCCAATCAAGGCGGGGTTTGTGAGTCCTACTTGCGCATTCATATTTGCACCATCCATATACACTTGACCACCACAGTCGTGAATCACTTTGGTAATCCGCTGGATGGAGGATTCAAAGACCCCATGGGTTGAGGGATAGGTAATCATCAGGGCAGCTAGATTTTCGGCATGTGTCATGGCCTTTTCGCGTAACTCATCCTCATTGATATTCCCGTGTTTGTCGGTGCCCACAACAACGACACGCATACCTGCCATGACTGCTGAGGCGGGATTGGTTCCGTGAGCAGAGGAAGGGATCAAGCAGATATTTCGGTGTTGATCACCATGTGCCTCGTGATAGGACCGAATGACCATCAAACCGCTAAATTCCCCTTGGGCACCTGAGTTGGGCTGGAGTGAAGTAGCAGCAAAGCCAGTAATTTCGGATAAATTGTTTTCGAGCTCCTTCAAAATATGCTGATAGCCCTGCACCTGATCCAAGGGAGCAAAAGGATGAATATTTCCCCATTCTGGCCTACTGAGCGGGAGCAATTCTGCAGCTGCATTCAGCTTCATCGTGCAAGAACCCAAAGCGATCATACTATGGGTAAGGGATAAATCTTTTCTTTCGAGTTGTTTGATGTAGCGCATCAAAGCTGACTCGGACTGATGGTTATAAAATACGTCTTGTGTGAGGTAGGGGGTAGAACGCTGCATGGAAGCTGGGATTCCAACTGGTTCTGAGGGAACTTTCGGAGAATTTGTTTTACTACTGCTAAAAATATCAATTAGCTCCTCAATGTCAGAATCGGTTGTGAGCTCACTGATCGATATGCTCAGACGATGATCATTAATGATATTCAGATTTACTCCTCGACTGAGTGCTTTCTTTTGAACGACTCCAGTCGAACAATTGATCTGCAAAGTATCAAAAAAGGTAGTGTTGCTCACATCAACGCCCAGTTTAACCAAGCCCTTATAGAGTGTAAGGGTGTGATTGTGTATGCGTCTCGCGAGTTGACGAAGACCTTCAGGTCCATGATGAACAGCATACATTCCAGCCATCACAGCCAAAAGGACTTGTGCGGTACAGATGTTGGATGTCGCACGATCTCGTTTAATATGTTGCTCACGAGTCTGCAATGCCATTCGCAAGGCACGATTTCCCTGCTTGTCTTGCGTAACGCCAATAATACGACCAGGAACACTTCGTTTATACTCTGTTTTGGTTGCAAAATAACCAGCATGTGGACCGCCATAACCCATCGGAATACCAAAGCGTTGGGTACTTCCAACAACCACATCTGCACCATAAGTCCCGGGCGCTTCAAGTAGTACTAAGCTCATAATATCAGCGGCCACTGTGGTTTTAACGTCTAGACCCTTTGCTTTATCGATTGCAGCTTGCAAGTCAATGAGTTGTCCGTATTTGCCAGGGTATTGAAAGATTGCACCAAAACAACCAGACGTTGGTTGCCAGTCATCAACTTCTCCTTGGATCAATTCAATGCCGATAGGGGTCGCTCGGCTTTGTAAGACAGCAAGGGTTTGCGGTAAAATATTGTTGTCAACAAAAAACTGATTTGCTTCCGCTTTTTTTTGTGTAGATGTTCGGAGACTATACAGCATGCTCATCGCCTCAGCTGCCGCTGTACTCTCATCCAATAAGGAGGCATTTGCAAGGGGCATGGCTGTCAACTCACAAACCATCGTTTGGAAGTTGAGAACGGCCTCAAGCCGTCCTTGTGCGATTTCGGCTTGATAGGGTGTATAGGCGGTGTACCACCCAGGGTTCTCAAGAATATTTCGCTGGATTGCAGCAGGAAGATGGGTGGGGTGATACCCCATGCCGATATAGCTTTTGTGAACTTTGTTTTTTGAGCCCAATGCAGCAATGTGTTGGATACAGTTGGCCTCACTCATTGCATCGGGAAGATTCATTTGACTTTGGAGTCGAATATTGGCAGGAATCGTTTCTGCACAAAGCTCGTCCAATGAATTCGCTTTGATGGTTTGGAGCATATCTTCTACCTCATCTACCCTAGGACCAATATGACGGTAAGCAAAGTTTTCGGTTTTCAATACAAAATTCTTATCCCTACAAATTTAATGTTAACTACACAGCTTTTATGTTTTTCTAAGCTGGATATTCACAAAGTTTTTAACCATCATATCCCTATATTTGTCAAAAAAGCTTGTCTCATTGATTACAAAACTTTTTCGCTTTTATGTCCTGTCGAGTACTCATGTTGCCCTTGCCGTACTTTCACTGTCGTATTTAACTCATTTTCAATTTGATGTATCGTTGCAAACAGATTTGTTTGCCTTTATCTTCTGTGCAACGGTAGGGACTTATAACTTTATTCGTTATTATGCTTCTACAGACATAAAGTCAAGTTTCAATACGCCGATTTTGGTTTTTTCATTACTGTCTGTCTTGGGCATGGGCTTATCAGCAACTAAACTCACTTCTCAAACTCTCCTCGTTGCTTTGCTGTTGGGAACGATGAGTTTGACCTACGTACTTCCTAGCAATCGTTTTTTTGGGGGATTGCGCTACTTGCCTTACCTCAAGTCGTTTATCGTAGCAGCTTGTTGGGCTTCAGTGGTTGTGATCTTACCATTACTCAATCATCAAGTAGAGTTTGACCGAGTGGCTTGGCTTATCTGGTTGCAAATGGCATTGTGGACTTTTTCCACCATGATTCCATTTGAAATCCGTGATATCTCCAATGATAGCGAAAGCATGAAAACGATCCCGCAGGTATTTGGTGTACGAGGTGCTAAAATGATTGGCACTTTGATGTTGTTTGGGGTTGTTATCCTGTCTTATTTTTTATCGCTACAGAGCTATGATATGATTCCAACCTTAATAGCTTGTGCTTTGGCACTCGTCTGTTTATGGAAGTCAACCATTCAACAAAGCACTTATTATGCTTCGTTTTGGGTAGAGGCACTTCCCATGGCCTGGTTGTTGATGGTTGTTGTTTGGGAATGGGTTTAAGACTTGATATCCTTTCGAGATGCCTCTACTTTTTCAGCAAGCCCATCTTTATACGCAACGATCTTTTTTTGGAGCTCTTTATCGGTGGTTGCAAGAATCTGAGCAGCAAGAATCCCAGCATTTTCTGCGCCATTCAACGCCACAGTCGCCACAGGAACACCACTTGGCATTTGCAAAATCGATAGCACAGAGTCCCAACCATCAATCGAATTTCTCGATTTGACAGGTACCCCAATTACAGGAAGTGGACTTGCAGCAGCGACCATACCAGGAAGATGTGCAGCACCACCAGCTCCAGCGATAATTACGCCGATATTGTTTTGGTGGGCAGCAGTCGCAAAGCGCATCATATAGGAAGGTGTTCGATGAGCAGAAACGATATCTACTTGGGTTTCTACACCAAACTCTTGTAAGATTTTGATCGCGCCCTCCATGACAGGCATGTCGGAGGCACTTCCCATGATGATGGCTACTTTCATAAGTTTCTTTTTACAAAGATAACGAAAAGGGGATTATCCCTTTATGACTAGTCAGAGCGGACTGTAACCTGCTGTTTGACCTGTTTTGCAGTTTGACGAAGTAGATCAATATCAGAACCGACCAACGTAATATGTCCCATTTTTCGCATCGGTCTTGTTTCCGCTTTGCCATACAAATGAACATGAAGTCCAGAAACATTCAACAAATTATCCATACCCTCATATAGAACAGGACCTTGAAAATCTTTTGCGCCTACTAAGTTTATCATAATCGCATCATGGAAAAAACGGCAGTCACCAAAAGGCAAGCCAAGTATGGTTCGGAGATGCTGTTCAAATTGGGAGGTCATAGCAGCTTCAATCGTGAGGTGACCACTGTTATGTGGGCGAGGAGCAACCTCGTTGACTAACAACGCACCTTCATCATTGAGAAATAGCTCAACGGCCAAAAGTCCAACATGCTCAAGTCCATGAGCGACTTGCTCTGCCAATTTCTGCGAATCCGCCAATTGCTTCTCATTCAAGGTAGAGGGTGTAAACACAAATTCTACCTGGTTCGCTTCTGGATGGAACTCCATTTCTACTGGACGATAACTCACACATTCTCCTTTATCATTTCGCGCAACGATGACCGCAATCTCTTTCGCTATGGGAACACAGTCTTCAAGGATACAAGGTACATCTGGAATGGATTCCCATTCTGATTGGGTTTCAATTTTTTTCACACCAAAACCGTCATAACCAAATCGGCTGGCTTTCCAGATGCACGGGGTTTCAATGTCCTTCCAGTCAGGTTTATCCGCAAACATTTTATATATTGAGGTTGGGAATTGGTTATTGGCATAAAATTGCTTTTGCAGGGCTTTACTTTGTATAATTTCTAGAGTAGCAGGTTTAGGATAAACCTTTTTTCCTTGCTTTTCTAGGGTGTACAAGGCCTCGATATTGACATTTTCAATTTCGATGGTGACAACATCTGCCTGTTGCCCAAAGTCAACGACAGTTTGATAATCCATCAAGTCTCCAACAATAAAATCGTCTGCTAGAAGGCGTGCAGGGGCTGCTGGACTCGGGTCGAGAACCTTGGTAAACACATCCCACTGCCGACATTTGACGAGCATCATTTTTCCCAATTGACCACCTCCCAATATGGCTAGCTTTTGCTTGGACGAAAAAACGGCGTTACCCATGCGTGCAAAAGTAGGGTTTTTCACAATATGCTAAACCCTTCTGTTTGATCATATTTGGGGATTTTATATCTTATCAAATTGATATTATGGTATCTTTGCCTGTCTAAAACTGATGATGAAAAATATAATACTTTTCGGAAAACCCGGTGCTGGAAAAGGAACACAAGCCGCTTTGCTGCGTGATGCTTTTCAATTGGTTCATATTTCAACAGGTGATTTGTTTCGCTACAACATTGGCAATAATACCTCTTTGGGAGCCTTGGCCAAATCCTATATGGATCAAGGTGATCTTGTACCCGATGAGGTAACAATCAAGATGTTGGAAGCAGAGGTCGATGCGAACCCAGATGCAGGGGGGTTTATTTTTGACGGCTTCCCCCGCACTGCCAAGCAAGCGGAGGCACTCGACGAGTTTCTGCATGGCAAAGAGATGAGTATTCAGGCAACAATTGCTCTGGAAGTGGATGAGGAGGTTCTGATCAAACGCCTTTTGAATAGGGGAAAGGATAGCGGTCGCGCAGACGATCAAGATGAAGAAAAGATTCGCAATCGCTTTGAAGAGTACAATAATAAAACTGCTCCTTTGATTAACTACTACAAAGCACAAAACAAATTCCACAGCATTACAGGAGTAGGAACAGTTACAGAAATATCTGAACAACTCATTGCCTTGCTAGATTCACTATAAAATGACGGAGGGTAATTTTGTCGATTATGTAAAAATTCACGCTTCCTCTGGCAAGGGTGGAAAGGGGTCGACACACCTACACCGAGAAAAATACATCACCAAAGGCGGACCTGACGGAGGAGATGGCGGGCGAGGTGGTCATGTTATTTTCAAAGGAGATCCAAACTTGTGGACTCTTTTGGATTTTAAATTCAATCGTCATTTTAATGCCGAACACGGAAAAGATGGCAGTAAAAATAGAAGTACAGGTGCTGATGGGCAAGATTGCGTGATTCGCGTGCCCCTAGGAACCGTGATTGTCGATAACGATAGTGGTGAAAAGCTAACCGAAATCATAGACGAAGAAGAGTTTGTGGCAATTCGAGGCGGTAAAGGTGGACGTGGAAATTGGCATTTTAAGAGTCCGACCAATCAAACCCCTCGCTATGCCCAGTCGGGATTATCAGGTGAGGAGCGCAATTTTACGTTAGAACTCAAGGTTCTGGCTGACGTGGGGCTAGTCGGCTTTCCCAATGCAGGAAAGTCCACACTTTTGGCGGCACTCACTGCAGCCAAACCAAAAATTGCAGATTATGAGTTTACCACGCTCAAACCCAACTTGGGGATCGTTAGACAACGCGATTACAGTTCTTTTGTGATGGCTGATATCCCTGGAATCATTGAGGGTGCTTCGGAAGGGAAGGGTCTTGGACACTACTTTTTACGACATATCGAACGAAATGCAGTTTTACTTTACTTGATCCCTGCCGACGCTGACGACTTGTTTGATCAGCTTTCCATACTTCGAGGAGAGCTTAAGACCTATAATCCAGAATTACTTGATAAAAATTATGTTATTGCAATTTCGAAAAGTGATCTTTTAGATGATGAGCTTCAAAAGGAAATGAAAACCCTTGCCGAAAAAACATTTCCTGATGATGACGTTTTATTTATTTCATCAGTCGCTCAAAAGGGTTTAACGCAACTCAAAGACCGGTTATGGGACGCTCTCAATACATAGGATTTCTATTGTGGACTATGGTGCTTTGTGCGCAGCGACCACCAAATGAACTGTTTCCGCTAACTCCTTTAAATCAGGAGCAGCAAATGGTTTTGGACAAGCTCTCCAATCGCTCTGTTTCTACGCTTTCTGAAACAGAAACATTCACTTTAGCCAACATCTATCTTCAGGATCGCAGATACTCCGAAGCACTGTCATTTTACGATGAACTCTGTGAGCGAAATCCAAATCGATTTTTGTATCAATTTGGAAGGGGTGCATCTGCTGGGTTTTTGTTATCGGGTACGCCAAGCTTACGCTCTTTGCGCTATATTGTACAACTCCGATCGAGTTTTGAAGCAGCTGTTCGACTGCAGCCAAACTCACTCGTCGCCAGACGTGTATTGCTCAACATCTATCTTGGTCTCCCTCGTTTACTTGGCGGTAGCCAAACCAAAGCAGAGCAGCAGTTAAAAGCCATTCAATCAATCAACCCGCTTGAGGGTGCTTTGGCAGGAGCAATCTATGCCATGAACAACAAAGATCAATCTGCTTTCGCTCAACAAGCCCAAATGGCCTATAACGATTCCAAACATCAATTCGCAGTCAATGATAGTCGGTATGAGCTTGCCATGATTACGAGTTATTTTTTTGGCGACTTCGAACGTGCGATTCAATTATTGAATGACTTTTTAGACAACGCCAATCTTGGAGATCAATACCCACCTATATTTGCTCGCTATCGTTTGGCTGAGCTTAACAACGACAACCCACAGTTGCTAAACCTGATGAAAGAAGAAGTCGCTGAACTCGATACTTTTCTGGTAACCTATGACCCTTTATCTACCTATATTCGTAACATAAAGCCAAACTGATGCGGATACATTTTATTGCGATTGGTGGTAGTGCTATGCACAATTTGGCAATTGCATTACATCGAAAAGGAAATCGAGTTACGGGAAGTGATGATGCGATCTATGAACCATCTCGATCACGTCTTGAAAAAGAAGGCCTACTTCCGCAATCTTTCGGCTGGGATGCCAGTCGGATTGATGCGAGTATTGAGGCCATAATTTTAGGGATGCACGCCAAAGCAGATAACCCAGAACTTCTGGCAGCCAAGGCTCTGTCTATTCCTGTTTACTCCTATCCAGAATATCTTTACGAAGCGACCAAAGCGAAAACAAGAGTTGTCATTGGAGGCAGTCATGGCAAAACAAGCATTACCGCCATGATTCTTCATGTGCTCGATTATTGGGATTTATCTGTGGACTATATGGTTGGAGCCCAGCTCGAGGGATTTGACATCATGACACATCTCACGGAGGATAACGATTTTGTTGTTTTAGAAGGAGATGAATATCTGTCTTCAGCTATTGATCGCCGGCCGAAATTTCATCTTTACAAACCCAACATTGCTTTAATAAGTGGAATTGCTTGGGATCATGTCAATGTATTTCCCACCAAAGCAGATTATATAGAGCAGTTTAAGTTGTTTATTGAGACCATGACGGCGGGAGGAATTTTGATTTATAACCAAGAAGATGAAATCCTTGAAGAGTTGGTCACCACGACCGAACATCCGATTCGAAAGATTCCTTATCAAACGCACTCATACACTGTAGAAAATGGTCAAACTCAACTGGAATCAGAGGAAGGCCCAATACCACTGCAAATTTTTGGGCAACACAATATGAGCAATCTCTCTGGAGCACTTTTTGTGTGTACCCAAATAGGGATTGAGCCATTAATGTTTTATGAAGCCATTCCATCCTTTGCTGGCGCTTCCAAACGGTTAGAGCTTTTTGCTGATCGTCCCGGAAAGCGCATCTACCGGGATTTTGCACATGCTCCGAGTAAGGTTCAAGCAACGACGCAAGCCGTGCGTGAACAATTCCCAAACGATCTTTTTTTAGCTTGTTTGGAGCTTCATACATTTAGTAGTTTGGATACCAGTTTTATCCATACCTATGCCAATTGTCTTACCCTTACAGATATTGCAGTTGTTTTTATCGACGATGAGGCTCGAAAGGCCAAGGGGAAGGATCCGCTTGATGAGGATACAATCCGCAATGCCTTTTCCCATCAGTCACTATTTGTTTTCTACGATAAAGAAACACTATCAAACTGGCTTCAACAACAACCTGCATCAATCGTATTGATGATGAGTTCGGGGCATTTTGGAGGTCTTGATCTTCACAGTTTGGCTGATTGACAGCGTTTTTTCCTATCTTTAACCAAAGCAAGTCCCCAATGAGTACACGTTTTCCCATCAATCGGTGGGCTCCCGATGATCGACCAAGAGAAAAGCTGGTAAAATATGGCCATAAAAGCTTAACCAACTCTGAATTATTAGCGATTTTACTCGGTTCAGGTACACCCAATGAGTCTGCGGTTATGCTCGCCCAACGCATGTTAGCTCAGTACGACAATCATCTCGATCAGTTGGCACAATGTAGTGTAGAAGAGTTGTGTGAATTTCACGGAGTTGGACTCGCCAAGGCTACTCGACTTGCAGCGGCTTTTGAACTGGTGCGCCGACATAAGCAAACTCCACTCAATCGCATTCAACTCAACAGCAGTCAATCGGTTTTTGATTTCCTTCAACCTCATCTCGGAAATCTACAGCACGAAGAATTTTGGGTAATCTACCTCAACCAACAACATGCGGTCCTTACCCATGAGCAACTCAACCGTGGCGGCATTACCCAAACATCAGTCGATATGCGACTTGCCTTTAAGCGCGCACTTGCGCTACACGCCGTCGCCATGATACTTGCGCACAACCACCCTTCGGGTAATCCAAAACCAAGTCAGTCGGATCATTCCTTGACCAAAAAATTTGTAAAAGCTGGAAAAAATCTTGACATCCAGCTCCTAGACCACCTCATCATTACAGAAAACACGTATTTTAGCTTTGCCGATGAAGGACAGCTGTAAATGATACTGATCTATACCCATCAATTGAATGCTCGTATACGCTATGTGTTTACACATTTTTTTGAGACTTACACAAACAATCCGATTCAAATCACGAATGTGCTGGAAACCTTTATTGCGCATAATGGGCCAAAGTTTTCATACACGAATCAAAAGCTGGGTAACGAATTTTTTGTTCAGGCAAACTCTTTATTATTTGAGCAGGGGGTAAGGGAACAAGATATTAAAATCAGTCGTTGGCAAACAACGCCTGTCTTTTTCCCTTGTGATAATGGGAGTTCTATCCCCTATGATATTTTTGCAGCTACTTTCTATATGTTATCTCGCTACGAAGAACATATCCCACACTTGAAAGACGATATGAATCGATTTTATACCAGTGGGTCTCTAGCGGGTAAACATAAGTTTGCAAATAAACCTGTTGTTGATATGTGGGCACGGCAATTTTTGGATTTCTTCTCAGAGGTTTTTCCAGAGATACTTGCTAAACCACCGATACGGAGACTTCAAACAGTCCTTGAGGTTCCAGAGGCCTATGCCTACAAATCGAAAAGTATGCTTCGAACCCTCGTTGAAAGTGGATTTGATTTTTTAAACTTCCGTTTTGTTAAACTTTTTGAACGTTTTGCCGTACGGCTTTCATTTCGACCAGATCCCTTTGATATTTACAACGCATGGATTGACCTACACCAAAAGCACAACATAACAACTAAAGTGATGTTTATGTTTGCTCGACCAAGTGCAAATGACCGAAATATCTCGATTTTCAAGCATCGATTTCTCGAAAGAATCAAGGACGTGGCGGACTATGTGCCCACATCTCTTTTGGCGTCCTATCAATCCACTGATCAACCCCAATTGCTTCAGATCGAAGTCAATCGATTGAGCGAAATCATACATCATCCCTTGAAAGATATCCGACAACATTTGATGCGACTTCGCTTTCCAACCACCTATGATCATTTTGCAAAATTGGGATTTGTCAACGATTACTCCTTACAATTTGTAGACTATCTCGGCTATCGAGCAGGGACGGGTTTTCCTTTTCAGTTTTATAACCTCAGTAAAGAGCAACGTTCAAACTTATTCATTCATCCTGTTGTCGCAAATGAAGCCATACTTCGAGCAAAACGCTCTCCACGTAAGGCCAGACGTTTGCTGGAGCAATGTAAAACCTACAATATCGAATTTGGCACACCATTGACTTTTGTGCTGACCAATACGATCATGGATGAACGGATAAAAAATAAGGCCTGGAAGCGGATGTTTACTGAATTTTTGGAAAGCTATGATCAATAAAAAAACCATCACCGATCTTTTTTTTGACTTAGATCATACGCTATGGGATTTTGAAAAAAACTCTGCGCTCACTTTCGAACAGCTGTTAGCAGATTACAATATACCAGTCGCTTTACCAGATTTTCTAAACATTTATGTGCCACTCAATCTAGAGTATTGGAAAGCATTTCGAGAGCAGCGTATGGATAAAGAGACACTCCGCTACAGCCGTATCAAAGACACTTTTGATCGTTTGCAATTTTCGATTGACGATGAAATGGTTTATACCTTAGCCGATGCCTATATTCAAAACCTTCCTGAGCACAATCATCTTTTTCCAGAAGCAATCAAAGTCTTAGATGAGCTAAAAGAAAGGTATTCCTTACACATCATCACAAATGGATTCCGTGAAGTACAACGTTTTAAGATGCGAAATTCAGGATTAACGCCATACTTTAATACTGTGACAGATTCTGAGTCTGTTGGGGTTAAAAAACCCAATCCATTAATTTTCAAAAAGGCACTGACCGATGCAAACTGTAATCCATCTGGTTCTGTAATGATCGGGGACAGTCATGAGGCAGATATACTTGGTGCACTGCAAGTCGGAATGCATGCCATTCATTTTGCTGTTGCAGGGGAGACCCCACACAATGATTGTGTGATGATCCATGAGCTAGAAAAATTACTAGAGATTCTTTAGGATTTATATTTGTCTTTCCATCGCGATTTCAGAAAAGATTTCATCTCGTTCTCTCTGGGGTTATCCCCTGGAATATACAGTTTATGGCCTGAAAGCTGTTCTGGCATAAATTCCATATCAACAAAATTCCCATCATAATCATGGGCGTAGGCATAGTCTTTACCATAGTCGAGGTCTTTCATCAGCTCTGTGGGTGCATTTCGTAATGGTAGGGGAACCACCAAATCTCCAGTTTCTGCGACAAGTTTATGGGCTTTTGAAATCGCTTGATAACTGCTATTGCTTTTTGGAGAGCTTGCAAGATAAATGGCACATTGACTCAACAAAATTCGAGCCTCTGGCATTCCGATTGTGTGTACTGCTTGAAAACAACTTTGTGCCATGACAAGTGCTGTTGGATTGGCATTTCCAATGTCTTCACTAGCCAGAATAACCAAGCGGCGGGCAATAAACTTGATTTCTTCTCCTCCTTCAAGCATACGAGCCAACCAATATACTGCCGCATTCGGATCGCTCCCACGTACAGATTTGATAAAGGCAGAAATGATATCGTAATGTTGCTCTCCACATTTGTCGTATTGGGCTGTATTTTGTTGGGCGATTTGGGCAACAAGCGTATTTTTAATGATTACTTTTTCAGTTGTACTGGCAAGCACACACAGTTCAAAAAGGTTGAGCAATCGTCGTGCGTCACCACCGGAATAACGAAGAAGGGCATCAGTTTCTTGAAGAACAATGGATTTTTGTTGCAACTGTTTATCTTTTGAAATGGCTTGCTTTAGGATTGAAATGAGTTGATTTTTCGTTAGGGATTCGAGGATGTATAACTGACATCTTGAGCGAAGTGCTGGAATGACTTCAAAACTCGGATTTTCGGTAGTTGCTCCAATGAGTGTAATCCATCCTTTTTCAACTGCTCCAAGCAAAGCGTCTTGTTGTGACTTGCTAAAACGGTGAATTTCATCGATAAACAAAACCGTTCGCTTTTGAGAGGAAAATAGACTGTCTTGACGTTTGGCCTGTTGGATGACTGCTCGTACATCTTTAACTCCTGATTCAATTGCGCTGAGCTGCTGAAAAGGACGATCTTTAGCGATGAGTTGTGCCAAGGTGGTTTTTCCAACGCCTGGTGGCCCCCAAAAGAGAAGGGAGGGGATAAGATTTTGATCTTTACAAAAATCCAAAACTCCCTTTGGGCCGACCAAATGTTCTTGACCGATAAAATCATCGAGCTTTTGCGGGCGCATGCGTTCTGCAAGAGGAGAATTCATAATCTAAAGATAAGGATTTAAGACTTCAGCCGCTGTCTCATGGCTTCATAGAGAAACATTCCAGCAGCTACCGATACATTATAGGAATCCATATTGCCAAGAATGGGAAGTTTTGCAGTCTGTGAACAGAGTTTTCTAACACCTTGCGAAACCCCTTTATCTTCAGCTCCCATGACGATTGCGACTGAGCTTGTTAGGTCGAAGTCAAAAAGACTTTGCTCTGCTTTTTCATCGGCTACGATCGATTGGATATCGTAGGACTGCAATAGGTAGAGTGCGTCTTTGAGGTGACTGACTCGACAAATGGGAACCTGAAAGACTCCACCTGCGGAGGTTTTAATCGTTTCTCCTGTGATTTGCGCCGAACCACTGGTTGGTATCACAACAGCAGTGGCTTTTGCAGCTGCCGCTGAGCGAATGATTGCGCCCATATTTCGCGTGTCAGTAATCCCATCAAGAAGAACAAAGAGTCCAGCGTTTTGATGAGTCTCTACAAGATCTTCAAGTAAGTGAAATGTAATTTCGCTCAGTTGAGCAACGACACCTTGATGGTTATGAGGTGTGAGCTTGTTGAGTTTTTGGATGGGAACATAGGAATAGGGGATTTTTGAATTTTCCAATGTACCGATGAGTCGTTCGGCACTGTTCTTGTTTATATCACGTTGAATAAAAACTTTTGAAATGGTTTTTGAAGCTTCAATTGCTTCAATGATGGCTTGGCGGCCAAAAATGGTTTTATCTGATTGCATCTTCAAATCTATCGAAAAATGAATAATAATTGTTATATTTATGTGTGATCCCCGCCAAATGAGAATGAAAAAATTTACAATTTTATTTTTTATCACGCTTTTTGCTTATGGGCAACAGGAAAAAGGGTCTTTTTCCATAGAATCTGTATTTAATGAGTCCACTATGGTTTTTAGTGGGCAGGTTATTGACAAAGAGTCTTATTGGGATGTTGAGCACAAAATGATTTACACGGTTCATAAAGTCAAACTGGCCAAGTCTTATAAGGGATCATTTGAGCAATACACTTTTTTAATATCAGAAGGGGGTACTATTGGTTTACAGGGCATTATTGTTAAACCAAGTGTTAAGTTTAGGATTAATTCAACAGGGTACTTTTTGTTAAAAGAAGCATCATCCATTTTTCTTGATGGTTTTTCTGGAGACAATGAACTTATGGAGCTTACAAACACTAGTTTTGGGTTTTTACCATACAATATTTATGATGATTCTGTTCAGATTACAGATGATTTAAGAATAACACCAAAAAACTTTGAAAAAAAGCTAAAAAAAATTTCAAAAAAAAAACCAACGATAACAAATCCCATTTTTAATGAACAAATATTTTCATCATCATTTTCATTAGCTAATTCTGAAATCTCTTCAATTAGCCCCACAACAATTATTGCTGGAAATAAAGAAGTATTAACAATAAACGGGAATGGATTTGGAGAATTTCTTTCAGGAGATAGTTATGGAAAAGTTTTGTTTAAGAACGCTGATGATGGAGGTTCAACTTGGTTAAGTTCGATTAAAACACAAATTGTTTCGTGGTCTGATACCGAAATTAAAGTCGAGGTTCCCTCAGATTGCGGATCTGGTTTATTGCGAGTCCAGACTGCTAGTGATAAAATTATTGAGTCAAATCAAGAAATTGATATACCCTATAGTTTGAACTCTTTAACTTATCCATCTGATGGTGACCCTGATGAAATATATGAATATCCAATATATCATACAGGTAATATTAAGGATGATATTTTAGATGCTGATGATGAATATTTGGATCATATTTATGACGGTAGATATTTCTTAACATTAAATTCAGATTTTTCATTAATTGATGATGCGCGCGCACAATTTGACTTTGCATTAACCGATTGGGTTTGTCGCTCAGGTATTAACTTTGAGTTGACCGAAGAAACAAGTAGTATTGATTCAGCAAAAAAAGATAACACCAATATCGTAAGCTTTGGAAATACGAATGCTTTAGGTGTAACATACATGTATTTTGACGGATGTGTAATTACGGATTCAGAAGAAAATATTGTTGATGTACAGATAGCATACACCGAAATTGATATTATTTTTAATAATGTAGTTCAGTGGGGCTACGACGAAGTTAGTAATTCTCAGTACGACTTTAAGTCAACTGCAAAGCATGAAATAGGACACGCTCTTGGATTTGGACACAATATAAATGAGTATTCTCTAATGCATTATGCTTCACCAAGGGGTATGGGGACCACTTCAATAGACTCTTACCTATCCGGTACAAACATAATTAATAACAGAGACACATCAACTTCTTTGTGCGATGTGTTGTCACCTCATCAGGTGTCGGAATGTAGCTCGATTGACTACGAGCTTGATTCTGATAACGATGGGGTAAATGATATATATGATCGTTGCCCCGAGACTGAGTTTACTCAATCTGTTGATTTATTTGGTTGTGCGCCATATCAATTGGATTCAGACAATGATGGTGTTTTTGATGATTTAGACCAATGTAATTCCACTCCACAAGATGCTATTGTTAATGATTTTGGATGTGCAGATATTGATGGTGATGGCGTGTCCGAATTCTCAGATTTGTGCCCTGAAACTCCACTAGGTTCAGAAGTAGACGAAAATGGATGTAGCTTATCACAAAAGGATACTGACCAAGATGGTGTGACAGATAATTTTGATCAGTGCCCATTCACACCAAGTGAAACAAAGGTTGACGCATATGGTTGTTCATTATTTTCACTACCTGAAGATAATTATCACATAATCATTAACTCTCTATCATGTATAAATTCAAACGATGGTTCAATAACAATTGGTGTTAACAACAAAAATTTTGATTACAATGTCGAAATTAATGACTCTTTGTACAATTTAAATGAATCAAATGACCACGAGCTATCGATTGAAAATCTTAACTCAAGTTCATTTTTAATTTGCTTTACAATTGATGGAGTTGAAAGCTATGAGCAATGTTATCAAGTTAAAATAAACCAACCAGAGCCTTTATCTGTTTCTTATTCGTTTATAAATTTGGGTAAAAGTATTCTTTTTAGAGTTAACGGGTCTGATTACTTTAATGTTATTCACAATGAAAAGAATTATAGTATTCAAGGAAACGAAGTTGAATTATTTCTTGAAAATGGATCAAACTAT
>CAXRDL010000058.1:0-16304 GCA_964229535.1 Flavobacteriaceae bacterium
ACTTTTGTGACGTCTGCTGAAACAGATAAAGAAGCAAAATCACTATTAGCTCATTTGGGCTTGCCTTTTAAAAACAATTAATATGGCTAAAGAATCGATGAAGGCCCGCGAGGTCAAACGTGCAAAACTCAATGCGAAATACGCTGCAAAGCGAAAGGCATTGCTAGAAGCTGGTGATTATGAAGCTTTGCAAAAGCTTCCTAAAAACTCATCGCCTGTGCGCATGCACAATCGTTGCAAATTGACCGGTCGTCCAAAGGGCTATATGCGTCAATTCGGAATTTCACGAGTGATGTTTCGCGAAATGGCAAACAAAGGTTTAATCCCTGGTGTAAGAAAAGCCAGTTGGTAAAAAAATAAGTATGAACACAGATCCAATAGCAGATTTTTTAACACGTATCAGAAATGCCAATAGCGCAGGACATCGTGTTGTTGAAGTTCCCGCATCAAAACTGAAGTTAGAGATTACCAAAATCCTTTTTGATCAGGGATACATTCTCAGCTATAAGCAGGAAAATGATAGCGCTCAAAGGACGATAAAGATCGCATTGAAGTACGATCCAATCACAAAAGACCCTGTCATCAAGAAACTGCAGCGCGCGAGTACGCCAGGACTTCGTAAATACACAGGTTCTGTCGACATTCCACGTGTGCTAAATGGACTTGGTATTGCCATTATGTCAACATCTCATGGGGTGATGACTGGAAAACAAGCAAAAAAAGAAAATGTAGGTGGAGAAGTACTCTGCTACGTATATTAAAAGAACAGTAAATAAGTACAAATGTCACGAGTAGGAAACAATCCGATAGCAATTCCAGAAGGTGTGGTCGTTGATATTCAATCTGACCAAATTACCGTTAAAGGGAAGTTGGGAGAATTGAGTCAGCCATATGATACAGTTACATTTTCCCAAGAAGATGCTGTACTGACAGTAAGTAGACCTTCTGAAGCCAAACCCCATAAAGCAAAACATGGCTTATATCGTGCTTTGGTCAATAATATGGTCAAAGGGGTTTCAAAAGGATTTACTAAAGAATTGGAACTTGTCGGAGTTGGATATCGTGCTTCGAATCAAGGACAAAATTTAGATCTTGCTTTAGGGTTTTCTCACAATATTGTTTTTGAGATTCCTAGCGAAGTGAAAGTGGAAACGATTTCAGAAAAAGGTAAAAATCCAATTATCAAACTGTCTTCACACGACAAACAATTGTTAGGTGCTGTGGTTGCCAAGATTCGCTCTTTCCGCAAGCCAGAGCCTTACAAAGGAAAAGGAGTCAAGTTTGTTGGAGAACAAATTCGTAGAAAAGCAGGTAAATCTGCGTAATTAAATAGATATGAAACAATCGAAAACACAACGAAGATTTCGCATCAAACGTCGATTTAAGGCAACCGTTTCAGGTACGTCTGATCAACCACGTATGTCTGTTTTTAGAAGTAATAAAGAGATTTATGCCCAAATCATCAATGATGAAACTGGAGAAACCCTTGCTGCCGCATCATCTCGTGATAAGGACGTGACCGGAAAAGGGTCATCGAAAACCGAACAAGCTGGTTTGGTTGGAAAGCTGATCGCTGAGAAAGCATTGGCTGCTGGTGTGACTGCGATTCGATTTGACCGTGGTGGATATTTGTACCATGGCCGTGTTAAATCGCTTGCAGAAGGCGCTCGCGAGGGAGGATTAAAATTTTAATTGAAATATGTATCAAAACTATAAAAATATAGAATTCGTTAAGCCAGGAGGATTAGATCTCAAAGATCGACTCGTTGGGGTTCAGCGTGTGACTAAAGTAACCAAGGGTGGTCGTGCTTTTGGATTTTCTGCGATTGTTGTTGTAGGCGATGAAAACGGTGTTGTCGGACATGGACTGGGAAAATCTAAGGAGGTTAGCGAAGCAATCGCAAAAGCGGTTGAAGATGCAAAGAAAAATCTAGTTCGTATTCCGATTCATAAAGGAACGCTTCCACACGAACAAAAAGGAAAATTTGGTGGTGCCCGCGTATATCTACAACCTGCATCTACGGGTACAGGAGTAATCGCTGGTGGTGCTGTTCGTGCAGTACTGGAGGCAGTTGGGGTACATGACGTACTTTCTAAATCTCAAGGATCATCCAACCCCCACAATGTTGTCAAGGCAACCTTTGATGCGCTTCTACAATTGCGTAACGCAAACGTGATCGCCAAACAACGTGGTATTTCTCTTGAAAAAGTTTATAACGGATAACGATATGGGAAAAATTAAAGTAACACAAACACGTAGCTACATCAAGCGTCCTGAAAACCAAAAGAGAACGCTTAAAGCACTGGGATTAAAAAACATTGGTCACTCTGTTGAGCATGATGATTCTGCTGTTGTGCTTGGAATGATAGATAAAGTGAAACACCTTGTTTCTGTAGAACAACTATAAGTTATGGAATTAGGAAATTTAAAACCCGCTAAGGGAGCTGTAAAATCTGCTAACAAACGACTTGGTCGTGGTCAAGGATCCGGATCGGGTGGTACAGCAACACGTGGTCATAAGGGAGCCAAATCTCGTTCTGGTTATTCCAAAAAAATCGGATTTGAGGGTGGTCAAATGCCTTTGCAACGTCGCGTTCCCAAGTTTGGATTTACCAACATCAACCGAAAGGAGTATCAAGGGATCAACCTCGACACCTTACAGCAATTGGTAGATGCCAAAAAAGTAAAAAAAGAGATTTCTCTTGCTCAATTTGTTGATTTACGACTTGCAGGAAAAAATGATTTGGTCAAAATTTTAGGCCGTGGCACACTGTCAGCGCCATTAAAGATAACAGCACACAAATTCACAGCATCTGCCAAAGCTGCTATAGAAGCGGCAGGCGGAGAAGCGATAGATGCTTAATCGATTATGAGACAATTTTTAGAAGCGATAAAGAATATTTGGAAAATTGAAGAGTTGAGAAACCGTGTGGGTCTCACGTTGGGCTTGTTACTTGTTTATCGTGTGGGTGCACAAGTAGTTCTTCCCGGAATTGATTCGGTTCAACTTTCCGAACTCGCCAATCGTACTGACGGTGGTGGGCTTTTGGGGATTTTAAATGCTTTTACAGGGGGTGCATTTGCCAATGCTTCTGTTTTTGCTTTGGGAATTATGCCCTATATTTCTGCTTCTATTGTTGTTCAATTGATGGGAATCGCCGTTCCTTATCTCCAGAAATTACAAAAAGAAGGTGAGAGTGGTCGCAGAACTATCAATCAGATAACACGCTGGTTGACCATTGCGATTTGTGTTGTTCAAGCTCCGGCTTATCTGTATGGATTGGGTGCGCTTGGGGTTCCAGACTCTGCTTTCTTGCTCGGTAAAGGGCCTACCTTTATTATTACTTCGGTTATCATATTGGTAACAGGAACCATATTTGCGATGTGGTTGGGTGAAAAAATTACAGATAAGGGAATTGGAAATGGAATTTCTTTGTTGATTACTGTCGGTATTATTGCTACAATGCCATTGTCTTTTGTGCAAGAATTTGTCTCTCGTGTAACTGAAAACAACGGTGGACTGATCATGATTTTAGTCGAGTTGGTGATTTGGATTATTGTCAATGGGCTTTGTGTGCTTTTGGTTTTGGCGGTTCGTCAAATTCCGGTTCAATATGCACGTCGTACAGCAGCTGGAGGATATGCAAAAAATCAAGGGAGTGCTCGTCAATACATTCCATTAAAACTCAACGCATCAGGCGTTATGCCAATTATTTTTGCGCAAGCGATCATGTTTGCACCTGCATACCTTGGACAAGCGATTGGCAACAATGCTGTCGGTCAATGGATGCAAGCATCTTTCTCTGATATTTTTGGTCTTTGGTACAATGTCCTGTTCGGAATATTAATCATAGTCTTTACCTATTTCTATACTGCGATTACGGTTCCTACAAATAAGATGGCCGATGACCTAAAACGAAATGGAGGATTTATACCTGGCATACGTCCAGGCGGAGAAACGGCTGACTTTTTGGATCGTGTGATGTCGCACATCACTTTCCCTGGGTCATTGTTTTTAGCAGCTATCGCTGTGTTACCAGCTGTTGCATACCAATTGTTGGGATTACAGCAAGGTTGGGCACTATTTTACGGTGGAACTTCACTATTGATTATGGTTGGAGTTGCTATCGATACGATTCAGCAAGTCAATGCGTACTTGCTTAACCGTCATTATGACGGATTGATGACAACGGGAAATAAAAGAAAAGGATAATCATGGCAAAGCAACCTGCTATAGAGCAAGATGGACAGATTATTGAGGCCTTATCCAATGCCATGTTTCGGGTAGAGTTGGAAAATGGTCACGTTGTTACGGCACACATCTCTGGTAAAATGCGCATGCATTATATCAAGCTGTTGCCAGGAGATAAAGTAAAACTTGAAATGAGTCCGTACGACTTAACAAAAGCACGGATTACATATAGATACTAGTTATGAAAGTTAGAGCATCATTAAAGAAAAGAAGCGCAGACTGTAAGATTGTACGTCGAAAGGGGCGCTTGTATGTCATTAACAAAAAGAATCCACGATTCAAACAAAGACAAGGGTAATTATGGCAAGAATTTCAGGAGTAGATATTCCAAAACAAAAACGAGGTGAAATCGCCTTGACTTATATTTTCGGTGTAGGTAAAAGCAGAGCACAGCAGATTTTAGAAAAAGCTGGTGTGGATGTAAACAAAAAAGTTTCGGATTGGAATGACGACGAAATCGGAAGAATTCGTGAAGCGGTTTCTGCATACACGATTGAAGGAGAACTTCGTTCGGAAATTCAGATGAGCATCAAGCGTTTGATGGACATCGGTTCATTCAGAGGCATTCGCCATCGAATTGGACTTCCTCTCCGTGGACAGAGAACCAAAAATAACTCTAGAACACGAAAAGGAAAACGCAAAACTGTTGCAAACAAAAAGAAAGTAACCAAATAATCATTGATTTATGGCGAAGACGAGTTCTAAAAAAAGAAAAGTTGTTGTTGAATCTTTTGGAGAAGCACATGTTACGGCTTCCTTCAACAACATTATTATATCTCTAACCAACACTAAAGGGGAGGTGATCTCTTGGTCGTCTGCTGGTAAAATGGGCTTTAGAGGTTCGAAGAAAAACACACCTTACGCTGCTCAACTTGCCGCAGAAGATGCTGGTAAAGTTGCATTAGAAGCGGGTTTGCGTAAAGTAAAAGTATTTGTGAAAGGCCCAGGAAATGGTCGTGAATCTGCCATCCGAACCATTCACAATTTGGGAATTGAAGTAACTGAAATTGTTGACGTTACTCCGCTTCCCCACAACGGATGTAGACCACCGAAAAGAAGAAGAGTATAATAATCAATCGAAGGGAATTTGTCTGACGAAGGATAGACCTTAATTCTCACTCCCCTTCAACTAAAGTAAAACTATGGCAAGATATACTGGTCCAAAAACGAAAATAGCCCGAAAGTTTGGCGAAGCCATTTTCGGCGAGGATAAAGCTTTTGAAAAAAGAAACTATCCTCCAGGGCAACACGGAAACAATCGCCGTCGCCCGAAGAAGTCTGAATACGCTATTCAGCTTATGGAAAAACAAAAAGCAAAATTCACTTACGGGATTTTGGAGCGTCAATTTAGAAATTTATTTGATCGTGCGAGCCGAAGTAAAGGGGTTACAGGTGAAGTATTGCTTCAATTGTGTGAATCTCGTTTAGACAACATCGTCTATCGATTAGGAATTGCTCCCACGAGAAGTGCAGCGCGTCAACTGGTGAATCACCGTCACATTACCCTTAACGGTTCGGTGAACAATATCCCCTCTACTCATATCAAAGAAGGTGATGTTGTAGGTGTGCGCGAAAAATCAAAATCGCTTGAGGTTGTGGAACGTTCAGTTGCTCAATCCACT
This sequence comes from Flavobacteriaceae bacterium, assembly GCA_964229535.1. Taxonomy (GTDB): domain Bacteria; phylum Bacteroidota; class Bacteroidia; order Flavobacteriales; family Flavobacteriaceae; genus UBA724. The sequence goes on from CAXRDL010000058.1 coordinate 5,876, forward strand.
GCTGTTCAGGAATGGCTATCATGGAATGAAGCTACTCTTGAGGGAACCTTGGTTTCTGTGCCAACACGTGAGCAAATCACAGAGAATATAAAAGAACAATTGATTGTAGAACTTTATTCAAAATAATTTAGAATGGCATTATTTAATTTTCAAAAGCCCGACAAAGTAATAATGATTGAATCCACAGAGTTTGAGGGGATTTTCGAATTTCGACCTCTTGAGCCAGGTTACGGATTGACAATTGGTAATGCGTTACGTCGAGTGATGTTATCCTCTCTTGAGGGGTATGCCATTACTTCTTTACGCATCAATCAAGTTGACCACGAATTTTCAACGCTCCCTGGAATCGTTGAAGACGTTACCGAAATGATCCTGAACTTTAAGCAAGTTCGCTTAAAGCAACAAATCGATGCAATGGATGATGAGACAGTAAGTGTAGCGGTTTCTAATCAGGATAAACTCACTGCTGGAGATTTACAGAAGTTTATATCTGGTTTTCAAGTCCTCAATCCAGACTTGGTGATTTGTAATATGGATAAGAGCGTTAACCTCAATTTTGAGTTTACGATTGACAAAGGGAGAGGATATGTGCCTGCTGAAGAAAATAAAAAAGCAACAGCACCGATTGGAACCATTGCCATTGATTCTGTTTACACACCAATCAAAAACGTGAAATACAGTATCGAGAACTTTCGAGTTGAGCAGAAGACTGATTACGAAAAGCTCATTTTCGAAATTGTAACCGATGGGTCTATTCACCCAAAGGATGCTTTGACGGAAGCTGCCAAGACTTTGATTCATCACTTTATGTTATTCTCAGATGAGAGAATCACTTTAGAAGCAGATGAAATCGCACAATCTGAAGTATATGATGAGGAGTCTCTACACATGCGTCAGTTATTGAAAACAAAACTTATCGATATGGACCTTTCAGTTCGTGCGTTAAATTGTTTAAAAGCTGCTGAAGTGGATACCCTTGGAGATTTAGTTTCTTTCAACAAATCTGATTTGATGAAGTTTAGAAACTTTGGAAAGAAGTCACTGACTGAACTTGAAGATCTGGTTGTTTCTAAAGGGCTCAATTTCGGAATGGATCTAAGTAAATACAAATTAGACAAGGATTAATTCCTTGTAAAGAATCGTATTATGAGACACGGAAAAAAGATTGCACACTTGGGGAGAACGGCCTCTCATCGAAAAGCAATGATGGCCAATATGGCATCGTCTTTAATCGAGCACAAGCGCATCAATACCACTGTTGCAAAAGCCAAAGCGCTCAAGAAGTTTGTTGAACCACTAATCACAAAGGCAAAAAGTGATACGACCCACAACCGTAGAGTCGTTTTTTCAGCTTTGCGCAATAAATATGCGGTTAGCGAACTTTTTCGCGACATTGCCGAAAAAGTTGCAGATCGTCCTGGTGGGTACACTCGTATTATCAAAGTAGGAAGCCGCCTTGGAGATAATGCTTCGATGGCTTTGATCGAGCTTGTTGATTTCAATGACACCTATGTGACTGATAAGCCCACTAAAAAGCGCTCACGTCGACGTGGCGGTAAGAAACAAGCAGAAACAGCACCAACTGCTGTTGAAGCTGAAGTGGTAGAAGACGTTGTTGAGGAAGTAAATGAGGAAGTTGCTGCTGCACCGGAAACGGAAGAAGTAGCCGTGGAAGAGACCCCAACTCCAGAGGCATCAGTAGAGGAGACGGAAGGTGCAGAATCTGCAACTGAAGAAGTCGCTGACGACTCTGCAGAAACCACTTCTGAAGCTGATGAAAATCAAGAAGAGTCAAAAGACGATAAGCAAGAATAGTATTGTGTAAATCTTCAAGATTTTCTTAATAACTAATAAGGATAAACCATTGTGTTTATCCTTTTTTTTATGCTATTTTTGTACCAACTAAGAATCAAGATGAGTAAGTACAGTCTGCGTCCTAAAGCATTTATTTTGCTCGAAGATGGAACTGTTTTTTTTGGAAAATCCGTTGGCATCAACGGTACTGCGACTGGCGAGGTGTGTTTTAACACTGGAATGACTGGTTATCAAGAAATTTTCACGGACCCCTCATATTTTGGCCAACTTATGGTTGCCACCAATGCACACATCGGTAATTATGGTGTGAATGATCAAGAAGTAGAATCCGCTCAAATCCAAATCGCTGGGCTGATCTGTAAAAATTTCAACTTTGAACATTCGCGTCCTGCTGCAGATGAATCTCTTTTCGAGTTTTTTGAAAAACAGAACCTAGTCGCCATTTCCGATGTAGATACACGGGCACTGGTTAGCTACATCCGAGATCATGGAGCGATGAACGCTTTGATTTCTACTGAAATTGATGCGATGGAAAGCTTACAACAAAAATTACAGAAAGTACCATCAATGAAGGGTCTCGAATTGGCCTCTAAAGTTTCTACAAAAGAGCCTTATTATGAAGGCGATTCTTCTGCGCCAATCAAAATTGCTGCCTTAGATCTTGGAATCAAAAAGAATATTTTGAGAAATTTTATTTCTCGAAATGCCTATGTTAAAGTGTTTCCCTACGATACGGATTTTGAAACTATGTCTGCATGGAATCCAGATGGATACTTTCTTTCAAATGGTCCTGGTGACCCTGAGCCATTGACTGGTCCAATTGAAGTTGCGAAACAAATTCTTGCTGAAAACAAACCCCTTTTTGGAATATGTTTAGGGCATCAAATCATCGCCCTCTCACAAGGAATATCAACATATAAAATGCGCAATGGTCATCGTGGGATCAATCATCCTATTCTCAATCTTGAAACGAAAAAAGGTGAAATCACCTCGCAAAACCACGGCTTTGCCATTGACCGTGATGCAACTGAAAATAATGATAATGTATCCATCACACATCTCCATCTAAATGATGATACCGTTGCTGGTATACGTGTAAAAGGAAAACCTTGCTTTTCTGTGCAGTATCATCCAGAGGCAAGCCCAGGCCCGCACGATTCATCCTACCTTTTCGATCAATTCATCCAACTTATTCTAGACCAAAAAAAATAAACTATGAGTATTATCATTGATATCCATGCAAGACAAATTTTCGATTCCCGTGGCAACCCTACTGTTGAGGTTGATGTGACAACCGAAAATGGAGTTCTTGGTAGAGCTGCTGTTCCTTCTGGGGCTTCTACTGGCGAGCATGAAGCTGTTGAGCTGAGAGACGGAGGCGATGCTTTTATGGGGAAAGGTGTTTTAAAAGCCGTGAGTAATGTTAACGAGATTATCGCAAAAGAATTGATTGGCAACTCTATTTTTGAGCAAGAGGATTTGGATCAGTTGATGATCGAGCTCGATGGAACACCAAACAAATCAAAACTCGGAGCCAATGCAATTTTGGGAGTTTCTTTAGCGATTGCAAAAGCCGCTGCAAATGAGTTGGGAATGCCTCTTTATCGTTATATAGGGGGAACAAATGCAAATACGCTACCTGTACCAATGATGAATATTATCAATGGTGGTTCACACTCTGATGCTCCCATTGCTTTTCAAGAATTTATGGTTATGCCAATCAAGGCAAATTCCTTTTCGGAAGCACTTCGAATGGGAACCGAAATTTTTCACCATCTCAAAAAAGTACTACACAAACGAAATTTAAGTACTGCTGTTGGAGATGAAGGTGGATTTGCGCCTGCTCTTGACGGAACTGAAGATGCACTAGACACTATATTGCTGGCAATCCAAAATGCGGGTTATCAGCCAGGAGAGGAAGTGCGAATTGCCCTCGATTGCGCTGCTGCTGAATTCTTTGTTGACGGTAAATATGATTATACCAAATTTGAAGGAGACCAGGGTAAGGTTCGAACACCAAAAGAACAAGCAGATTATCTCGCAGAGTTGTCTTCAAAATATCCCATTGTGTCTATAGAGGATGGTATGGACGAAAATGATTGGGAGGGCTGGAAATACCTCACTGAACAAGTTGGAGATAAGGTACAGCTTGTTGGAGACGACCTATTTGTGACCAATGTCACACGTTTGTCAAAAGGGATTGACGAGAGTATTGCCAATTCGATCCTTATAAAAGTCAATCAAATCGGAACCCTTTCTGAAACAATAGCAGCTGTTGATATGGCTCACCGTGCAGGTTATACATCTGTTATGTCACACCGAAGTGGTGAAACAGAAGACAATACCATAGCCGATCTTGCTGTTGCGCTCAATACTGGTCAAATCAAAACAGGATCAGCGTCACGAAGCGACCGTATGGCAAAGTATAATCAGCTATTACGTATCGAAGAGCAACTTGCAAATGTTGCTTATTTTCCACAAGAAAAAGCGTTTAAGGTTTTTGACTAGCGGATATTTCGCCAACTCTTCGCTTATTTGCTAATCCTATTGTATTTTTGCAGGACAAGCCTAGCAAATGTCTTCAAAAGCCAAGATTGAATTTAATGGAAAGCAAGTCGAATTCCCTGTTGTAAAAGGAAGTGAGAACGAGCACGCAATAGATGTGAAGACCTTACGCCAACAGTTGGGATTAATCACTCTTGACCCAGGATTTAAAAATACAGGGTCATGCGAGAGTGAGATTACTTTTTTAAATGGCGAGGAAGGTGTTTTGCGTTACCGTGGCTATGGAATTGATGAATTGGCTGAAAAAGCCAACTTTTTAGAGGTCGCTTACCTTCTGATTTTTGGAGAATTGCCCACACAAGAACAACATGATCGGTTCTTGCACGACATTAAAGAAGAGTCGTATGTAGACGAAGACCTTAAAAAAATTCTTGAAAGCTTTCCCAAAAGTGCCCACCCCATGGGCGTTCTGTCTTCACTGACTAGCGGACTGACTGCTTTTAACCCCAGCTCTGTGGATGTCAATGCCGATGATCAAATCTATAATGCGATTGTTCGAATCATGGGTAAACTTCCAATCCTTGTTTCATGGGTGTATCGAAAACGAATGGGGTTGCCATTGAAATACGGAGACTATGCGCTTGGTTATGTAGAGAATATTGCTCGTATGATGTTCCGTAAACCCAATAAAGAATATGTCGCTAATCCAGTTATCGACAATGCACTGACTAAATTGCTGATTCTTCACGCAGATCATGAGCAAAATTGTTCGACTTCAACAGTTCGTATCGTTGGCTCATCTCATGCTGGTTTGTTTGCCTCTGTTGCAGCTGGGATCTCTGCCTTGTGGGGACCACTTCATGGAGGAGCAAATCAAGCGGTTGTTGAAATGCTAGAAGATATCAAAGACGATGATGGAGATGTTCAGAAATACATCGATAAAGCGAAAGACAAATCAGACCCTTTCCGTTTGATGGGCTTTGGGCATCGCGTGTATAAAAACTTTGATCCACGTGCTCGAATTATCAAAAAAACAGCGGATGAGGTTCTCACCGACTTAGGTGTTACCGATCCTGTTTTGGATATCGCAAAAACACTTGAACAAGCGGCGCTTGAGGATGACTATTTTGTAAGTCGAAAACTTTACCCAAATGTCGATTTTTATTCTGGAATTATTTACAGAGCTATGGGTATTCCTGTCGAAATGTACACTGTTATGTTTGCTTTAGGTCGTTTGCCAGGATGGATTGCACAATGGCGCGAAATGCGAAAACAAAAAGAACCGATTGGTCGCCCACGTCAGATCTACACAGGTGAGCAGCAACGCTATTTTGTACCCATTGAGAAAAGATAAATTATGGCAATATGCTTATTCCCTCAATTAGCAATGAAACAAACCCTCTGCAATGTGTATTGTTAGGTGTAGCTGATCAGAGTGGATCAACCCCCAAGTACGAAGAGGCCTACGACCCAAAATCTCGCTTACATATTCTCAAAGGAACATATCCCAAGGAGCAAGACCTAATTCATCAACTCGATTTGATGCATGCTGCTTTGGAAAAACATGGGGTTGAGGTGCTGCGTCCACATATCGTAAGCAATTGCAATCAGATTTTCAGTCGTGATATCGCTTTTGTCATAGAGGATTGTTTATTCATATCAAATATTTTACCCGCTCGAGACAGAGAAATCGATGCAATTAAAAATATACTTGATCGAATTCCCGATCAGAACATCCGAACAATCCCTGAAGATGTTCATGTGGAAGGGGGTGATGTGATTGTCCATAACGAATTCCTATTTGTCGGGTATTATGACCAGCCAGATTACGCAGACTACGTTACAGCACGAACCAATGCCAAAGCTTTAAGCTATTTATCTGTGCAATTTCCCCAAAAAAAAGTTATTGGCTTTGAGCTCAATAAGTCAAATGATGACCCATTTGCCAATACGTTACACCTCGACTGTTGTTTTCAACCCTTTGGCAACGAATTGGCCATTGTATGCCCCGAGGGATTTATGCATCGAGAGGATGTAGCGTGGATTGAAAGTCATTTTGGGTCAGAAAACCTGTTTTTCACCGATCAGCAAAGCATGTTTGAAATGCAATCCAATCTTCTAAGTGTTCGCCCCGACTTGGTGATTTCAGACCCTTCCTTTACAGCAGTCAACAAATGGTTGAGTACGAACGGGATCCAGATTGTTACAGTTCCCTATGACCAAATTTCAAAACAAGGTGGCTTATTTCGCTGCTCAACACTTCCCCTAATTCGAAAAGCATGAACAAGCAAACCACTGACCAACTGTTAATGATCCGTCCGAGCTGTTTTTATACCAATGAACAGACGGCAACAAATAACTATTTTCAGCAGCAAACCCAAGAGAGTCGAGGCGCTACAACTGCCAAAGCACAGCAAGAGTTTGACTGCTTTGTCAGCGAACTGCGCTCTCATGGAGTTGCAGTTTATGTTTGGCAAGATTCGATTGAACCGAATACCCCAGATGCTTTGTTTCCAAATAATTGGATTTCTTTTCATAACCCAAAAACAATCGTCACCTATCCAATGTACGCTGTCAACCGTCAAATGGAGGTGAACAAGGCACCCATCGAATTCCTCGAGTCAAAAGGGTTTTTGTTTTCAAATCAGATTGATTTTACCTCTTTTATTTCATCGAATCTATATTTGGAAGGAACAGGCAGCATGGTGTTGGATCGCGAAAACCAGATTGCATATTGCGCACGTTCGGAGCGAACCAACCCCATTTTGATTGATATGTTTTGTAAAAAAATGGGATACTCTGACGTGGTGTTTTCTTCTTTTCAATCTGTCAATGGACAACGACAACCGATTTACCATACGAATGTTATGATGAGTATAGGTCTTGACTTTGCTGTGGTTTGCTTGGATTCCATCGATGAGACTAAAGATCGAAATGTATTGATTCACAGTTTGGAAACGACAGGAAAAACGATTATTGAGCTAACGGAGGAGCAGATTCATCAATTTGCGGGAAATGTTTTGGAGCTACAATCAAACAAAGGGGATCGGCTGCTTGCGATGAGCACATCGGCCTTTGATGCGCTAACAGATTCTCAAAAATCAGCGTTGTCATCAAAACTCACAATGGTTCATTCTCCTTTACCGACAATCGAACGATTAGGAGGAGGTAGTGCACGTTGTATGATAGCAGAGTTGTTTATATAGGGTTTTCGGTGTATTTAGCTTTAAACTCCATAATCTTTGAAAAAAATTTACTTGTGTGTTTATCAGAATGAATTTCGATTTTCTGCCCATCAGCATGAATGGAATAGCTTTTGGATTTTCCTTTAAACACACTGAGTTTATAGAATGGGATCACCATGGCATAGGTTTCTAGCAGACTTCGAAATCGAACAATGATGCCTTTGGGTCGGATTTCGATATTGCACACATCGAGGTTGTTATCAAGTAAGAGTAAGTTCGCAATTTTGGGACTGCTGCTAACAATCTGAAGTTTTGGCGATCCAACCCCCGAAAACTTAATCCGATCTCGTAAGTTGAATGGTTTGCCAACCAAATCAGTTATGGTTAACTCTTGCTTTGGATCGTTATAGGAAACATTCAATAACATGATTGCAAAGGTAAACTAAACTCAAGTCAAAAGAACTTATCTTTGCAAACAAATAGAGCTCATGCGATTGGTAGATAAAATCCAACAAAATGTTCAAAAGTTCGCAATTGACCATCACGGCACGCAAATCGATGCTGCGGAGATACAGCCCACAAAAAAAGACCATGATGGCGATTTAACGGTCGTTGTTTTTCCTCTTCTTCGTTTTATTAAATCCAAACCCGCCGATTTGGCCAATGCGCTAGGCACATACTTAGAAAATCAGATCGAAGAAATCAAGGCCTATCACGTGATTCAAGGTTTTTTAAATTTAATCATTGATGACGTCTATTACCTTCGTTTTTTATCGGATATACAACACCCAGAAAACTTTGGAATTCAGCCAGTAACTGCCGACAGCAAAAAGATATTGGTTGAATACTCTTCTCCCAATACCAACAAACCCTTACACCTCGGTCATATCCGAAATAATTTGTTGGGGGCATCGGTATCCCAGTTGCTTTCTTCTGCAGGCTACAAGGTTCATAAAACCCAAATCATCAATGATCGTGGGATTCATATTTGCAAATCAATGGTTGCATGGAAAGCCATGGGAAATGGCGAAACTCCCGAATCGACTGGAGAAAAGGGAGATGCACTAGTTGGCAGATATTATGTTGCTTTTGACACAACATACAAAAAACAGCTAGCAGAATTGATTGATTCTGGAATACATGAGGAAGAAGCAAAGAATCAGGTTCCGATTCAACTAGAAGCACAAGAAATGCTTCGTGCATGGGAGGCAGGTGACGAAACTGTTCGTGCACTGTGGACCAAGATGAATGCTTGGGTCTATAACGGTTTTGCAGAAACCTATCGAGAGCTTGGGGTGTCTTTTGATTCATATTATTATGAAAGTGACACCTATTTATTGGGGAAAGATATCATTGATCAAGGTTTGTCTTCTGGAGTGTTCTTCCAAGAAGATGATGGTTCAGTTTGGTGCGATTTAAGTGAGGAGGGATTAGATGAAAAACTCGTCCTTCGTGCAGATGGCACCTCTGTTTATATCACACAAGATTTAGGTACTGCCTTATTGCGGTACAAAGATCACCCGGATATGAACGGGATGGTGTACACAGTCGGTAATGAACAGGATTATCATTTTAAGGTCTTGTTTTTGATTTTAAATAAATTGGGCTACGATTGGGCTTCACAACTTCATCACTTGAGTTATGGAATGGTTGACTTGCCTTCTGGCAAAATGAAGAGTCGTGAGGGTACGGTAGTTGATGCAGATGGTTTGATGCAAGAGATGCGTGATACAGCGCAGAATATTGCATCTTCTCTTGGAAAACTCGACGGATTGGACGAACAAGAGAAAAACGAGCTATATCATCAGATTGGTATAGGTGCTTTGAAATACTATATTTTAAAAGTGGACCCAGCCAAACGCATTCTTTTCAACCCAAAGGAATCTGTTGATTTTAATGGAAATACAGGCCCTTTTATCCAATATGCCTATGCCCGGATTCAATCAATCGTAAAGCAATCGAATGATTCAAAGAAGAATATTTCCTTGGAAATACCTCTCGATGAAAAAGAGAAAGAATTGTTGAAGTGGCTAGAGTTATACCCCCAAACAATTCAAAATGCAGCGGAGCAGCACAGCCCTGCTCTTGTTGCAAACTATGTTTATAAATTGGTCAAACGCTTTAACTCCTATTATCAAAAAGTTGTGATTTTGTCTGATGATGAATATATACGTCGATTTCGAGTGCGGCTGGCTAGCCAAGTCGGACATGTGATTCAATCGGGGATGGGAATTCTCGGGATTGAATGTCCCAAGCAGATGTAAAAAAACCACCCGAAGGTGGTTTTTTTTAATTTAATATGTTTGGTGATTGCTTATTTTGTCTCCTTAACAGCAGCCGCATAAACAACTAAACCAAATCCAATTTTGTTAATTGCATCACCGATGTTGTACACGACATTCATGTCAAGTCCAACATTTGCCATTCCAGCATACCATAAGCTTGGGTCAGCTTCTGCTGTTCCAATCATATACCCTAATGGGTAGATTGCCCAACCTACAAGTACAAACCAGAATAAGGTGTTGTGTGCTTTTTCGACTGAACCTCCAGCAGACTTGGCAAGTTTTGAAAGGTCTCCATACTTGATCATGTAGACGATTGCAAAATATGCTAAACCTGAAAATAGACCCCAAAGCGCAGCGTTACCCATTCCTGCCTCACCAACGTAACCAGTGATTAGCATTACTAAGGACAACACGATTAAGTCACGAAGGTGTTTTGTTGTAGCACCAGCTACTTTCAAAAGAAGATAAAACTCAACACACATTAATGGAACCGTGAGGATCCAGTCAATGTAACGAATAGAAGTAATATCTCCTGCCGAACCATCAGGTCCAAGCTCCCCTCGCATGTAATAATAGTGTACTGCAGCGATGAAAGTAATAAGTCCAGAAATTAAAATTGAATTTCTCCATTTCTTATCA
>CAXRDL010000059.1:0-7745 GCA_964229535.1 Flavobacteriaceae bacterium
TCATCATCGATTGTGTTGACCAAAGCAGCCAGTATATCCGACACCAACGGCGATGGCAGCATTGGAGTTGGGGATACGATTACCTATTCCCTTGTGGCAACCAACACTGGAAACGATGCGTTGACTAGTGTAACGATTACAGATGTCTTGTCCGACCTAACTGGAAATACCTTATCTCTCACAACGCAACCGACCTTTATTAGTGCGAATCTTGGTTCGGTTCAAGGCAGCTTACAAATCGGGGAGCAAGCAACCTATCGTGCGACATTCATTCTAAATAATCAGGCGATAAACGCTGGGGGCGTATCCAACACAGCAACGGTAACGGCGCAAGGCACAAACGGTACCGTATCTGACACCAGTGATGACCCAAGCACAAGCACGTTAAATGATCCAACCATAACCAGAATCACAACGATTTCACCGCAGTCTTCAATCGAAGTCACTAAAACAGCCACAATTACAGACAACGGCAATGGTACAACAGGTCTAGGGGATACGATAACCTTCTTAATTACAGTTGAAAATACTGGAAATACGACTCTGAGTGGTGTGGTCGTCAACGATACCTTTAGCGACTTGAGTGGGAATACCCTAACATTGACCTCAGGACCATTGTTTGTGAGCGCAAACCTTGGATCTGGTGAAGGAACCTTATTGGCTGGTGAAACAGCAACCTACACAGCAACCTTTGTTGTCGATGCGCAAGCAGACAACGCAGGAGGGGTATCTAATACCGCATCAGCTACAGCAATAGATCCATCAGGAACGCCAGTCAACGACATTTCTGACGACGGGGATGATACGGACGGCAACACGACTAATGACCCAACGGTTCTGACATTCTTCCAAGACCCAGTTGATGGGGACTTTGAAGTCTTCAACGGAATGTCTCCTGGGGATGATGGAATCAATGATTACTTCAAAATTGCAGGGATTGAAAAATATCCAAACAATACCGTGAAAATCTTTAACAGATGGGGCGTACTTGTTTATGAAACAAAAGGATATGGTCTGGGCGACCGACTCTTTATGGGAATTTCTGAGGGAAGAATCACCATTACAAAGGATCAAAAGCTTCCAGCGGGAACCTATTTCTATGTGATTGAATTTGACGGGGAAAACCCAGGTAGAGAAAGGTATACGGGCTATTTATATATAAATCGAGATTGATGAATAGGAAAACACACATACCGAAGTTGATACTTGCCAAGTTCACAGGGCTATGGCTGTTGGTTTTCCTTTTTGGCGCAGGGACGCAGTCCAACGCTCAGCAAGACCCGCAATACACCATGCACATGTACAATACACAAGTGGTCAACCCAGCTTATCTTGGATCAATTGAAGCAGTTCATTTTGGTTTTCTAACGCGTACGCAATGGGTTGATTTTGAAGGGTCGCCTCAAACGGGGAGCTTTACCATCAGTTCGCCTGTTGGGCGTAGAAACAAAACAGCATTGGGACTTTCTATTGTTAGCGATGTGATTGGTCCGACTACCGAGCAAAGCCTGACAGCGGATTACGGCTATACCTTTTTTAACAACTATGGGTCCAAGATAACCCTTGGACTCAAAGCAGGGGTTAGCAACTTACAAGTTGACTATTCAGTTCTCAATCTCGCAAATACCAGTGATGCTCAATTTTCTGAAAACACTTCTCTGCTGTCTCCTCAAATTGGAGCAGGAATTTATTATAATAACGACCGGTTTTATGCTGGGTTTTCCATTCCTAATTTCTTGAAAACAAAACACTATGAGGTCAATGGTAGTGTGTTTGCTTCCGCAGAAGCCAAGGAGCGGATGCATTACTTTTTGATTGCAGGTTATGTGTTTGACATCAACGATGCAATCAAACTCAAGCCAGCTGGAATGGTCAAAATTGTCCGCGGATCCCCGATACAGATGGATTTATCGGCCAACATCTACTTCAACGAAAAAATTACATTTGGGGCTGCCTATCGACTCGATGCAGCAATCAGCGCAATTGCTGGTTTTGCCCTTTCTGACAGAGCCTTTGTCGGCTTTGCCTATGACTACCAGACCACAGAGATTCAAAAATTTAGCTCAGGGTCATACGAGATGATTTTACGATTTACGATTCCGCGTAAAGGAGAACGTATACTAACCCCTAGATTTTTCTAAATGAAACAGTTTACATCATTTGAAACGCTGCGTAGCAACCAAACAATCTATTGGTTAGGGATTGTATTTATTACCTTGGTTTTCTCTAGTGCAATCGCACAAAACGATTCGATCTCCAACGAACCATACAATGTTTTCGATGCCGATCGGGACTATAATGACTATCGATACAACCGTGCGCAATCTGCCTTTTTACAACTTGTTCGTGACGATGCCGATTTTTCCGATAAGAAAGTGATTCAATCCCTTGCTGACACCTACTTCTTCAACAGTCAATACAACCAGTCCTATACTTGGTATCGAAAATTGATATCCCTCTATCCTGAAGACATCAAATCCATTTATTACCTACGGGCATCTATCAGTGCCCGAAGCAATGAAAATTACGCCATTGCAGATCGCTATATGCAGCAGTATTTCCGCATGGAAAAAGGGACTGTTATTGAAGATTTGTATGTTACTGACTTGAATTACCTCGACAGCATTGCCGAACTACGTCCGAAGTATATTGTGGAAACAACCAAAATCAACACTGAGCAATCGGACTTTAGCTCGGCTTTTTTCGGTTCAGACAAACTCGTCTTTTCATCGACTTATCAAGCCAGTGGGCAACGTGATTATGACTGGACTGGAGAGCCATTCTTAGACCTTTACATTGCCGATATTGGTGATGAGGGACAACTCGAAAACACCCAGCAAATCGAGGGGGATATCAATACAGCTTTCCACGAGTCCTCTGCCGTGTTTACGAAAGACTTAAAAACAGTTTATTTTACGCGAAACAACTACAAAAACGGAAAAAAACGCACCGATCGCAAAAACACAGTACGCTTAAAATTGCTCACAGCATCAGTCGATGAGGATGGCAATTGGAGTGATGTGGAGGAACTACCCTTTAACAATGACAACTACTCTGTGGCACATCCTGCCTTGAGTTTGGATGGAAAGAAACTCTTTTTTGCCTCAGACATGCCAGGCACAACTGGCGAATCTGACCTTTGGTATGTAGACATCTACAAAGATGGCTCATACGGAGACCCTATCAATCTGGGTCAAAAGGTAAATACCGAGGGACGTGAATCATTTCCATATATAGCTGGTGACGGTACCTTGTACTTCACTTCTGACGCCCTTATTGGCTTTGGTGGATTTGATGTCTTTAAAGCAGAGTTGAGCGACTCAGGAATTGCTCGTGATCCTGAAAACATGGGACTTCCTATCAATTCTGCTGGGGATGACTTTGGATTTCTGTTGCAAACCGATTCCAATACAGGTTATATCTCTTCTAACCGTGACGGAAATCGTGGAAGTGCCTCTGATCAGATTTACTATTTCAAACCCAGCAAGTGTGTGGTTGAAATCACAGGACTTGTACGGGATAGCAATACAGGTAACCTCATGCCAGGGGCAACGGTTAAACTTCTCGACATGGGGATGAACATCATCGCAGAGCAAATTGTACAGCAAGATGCACGCTACTCTTTCCCCGAGGAGGTTGAATGCGGGCAAGCCTATTATTTGATTACGGAAAATGGGTTGGCATACTCCATTGCTGAAACGACTTTTGTTGCGCCGACTACCTCACAAAGTGTCAGTGTAGATATGGAAATTGAGACCTTCTCTCAGGATTGCCCGCCTTACGATTTGGGTTGTTTACTCGGACTAAACCCCATCTATTTTGATCTCAACAAATATTTTATCCGTCCAGATGCAGAAATTGAATTGACTAAGGTTTTTAATGCGATGATCCGATTCCCAGAGCTAATCGTACGAATAGAGTCTCATACCGACTCACGCAGCCCACAATCCTACAACTTGCGTCTTTCACAAAACCGAGCGACCTCGACCAGAAACTGGCTGATTCAGCGTGGGATCTCCCCTTCGCGTTTGTCTGCAGTGGGCTACGGAGAGAGTCAACTCATCAACCGTTGTACAGATGGAGTGCCTTGTACAGAAGCAGAGCATCAGCTCAATCGCCGTTCGATGTTTATCATCGAAAACTATCAGATGTTACCGACGAGTATGAAATCCACACCAATCCTCCCAACCCAAGCATATTCTCAGCTGTCAAGGCCTACCGTAAACCCACCTACTCCAGCCACAGTGCCATCTCCAGACCCACCAACGACAGTGCCCCGAATACAAAACACACCCCCGACAAGTCCCTCCCCAGTTGTGCCACCAGTTCGGGTAAGTCCACCGCCGAGTGCAATTCCGCCAGTTGTGACCAGCGCACCTCCAGTTCTGACCTCACCGCCAACGCAAAACACACCACAGAATCAAGAGGAGCCAGCTGCCATTGTCACTCTGGATAGACCAAATCCAACCCCACAGAGTCAAAATACGCAACAACCCCCTGTTCGGTCAGCCGAAGAGGCCCTTCAAATCTTGGAAACCCACCGCAATCAGAGTGGGGAGCTAACTCCAAAAACCCCACAGCCCCCAGCACCCCCACAAACCATCGTCATTCAAGTCAAGCCCAAACCTACAACGGAAGAAGATTCTACAACATTAAAGGCCTCTCCACCCGTTCGTTCGGCAGAAGAAGCCCTCCAAATCCTTCAAAACCACCGAAACAAAACACAGTCAACCAATTCAAATCCATCTAAACCAATACCTACTATAGCATCGGCGAACACGATAATTCAGCCAGTCAATCTACCCAACGAAAAATCCCCTGCAGACACCTTGGATGCGATTGTCGCCAAGTTAAAAGCAAAGCAGACCACTTCAACGTCTTTCAACGCCCAAAAGGCCTTAGCTGATGCAGATATTGTTTACGTTGTGCAAATTGCTGCTTTGATTAATAGAAGAGACGTCAATCACAAAGTTTTTAGGGGTTTAAGCGGACTTTCAACTGAAAAATTTAGAGAGTTTCATCGATATCTCTACCGTCCTACGGCGAGTTACCAACAGGCCAAAATCGCACAGCGACATGTAATCTCAAAAGGGTTTACAAAGGCATTTATCGTGGCCTATGTCAATGGTACGCGCACTTCGGCTTGGGAAGTTGCCAAGCTAAACAATGAAAATTAGTCTTCATGATTACTAATTTTTTGAGGCGAAAGAAAACCCCAAAGAACAGATGTAAAAGATTGCCCAGCTAAATCATGGGTAAACCACCCATGATTCCCATTCTCAACCTTATAAAGCATCACTTGAGAGCTATTGATTCCCCCTGAATAGGTATATTGATAAACTGTTTCTTTGTCGAAAGCATAACTGCTTTCTTGTGCAACAGTAGAGGTTTGATTTACGCTAGTCCAAAACGAAACCACCTCGTCTATACTAGCGATATCAGAAGAGCCATAATACGGCAAAAGATCATCATCAGTTCCATGTGCGATAAATACATTGATAGGTGAGGGGGCACAATCTACAAGGTTAAGCTGTGCAGCAGAAACTGCAGCAACACCTGCAATGGGTTCATTACAAAAGCAGGCTAAGGCGTAACTAAACATTCCTCCAGTTGAAAATCCAGAAGCATAAACACGCTCTGGATCGATTGACAGTTGATCTTGTAGTTCGACGATAAGGGTTTCTATAAAGCCAATATCATCAAAATCTGTTTTATTATCTTCTGCAAATGGCGCTGCATTCCAAACCGAAAAGCCAGACAACAGCGAACCTTGTGGATAAACCAAAATCACACCCTCCAGCTCGGCGACATCTCGAAAATCAGATTCATATTCAAAATAATCTTTTGCATTTCCTCCAAACCCATGAAAATTTAGTAAAAGAGGATGGTTTGCGGTTTCATTATAAGAGGCTGGGACATAGACAAGGTACTCACGCTCCTTTCCGTTGTGAAGGATGCTTTGCGCGCTGAGTTTCCCTGGAATCAAAGCAGAATCTTCTGGAGTGCTTGAGGTCGTTTTGGAGGAATTACAACCAAAAAACAACAAAAAAGCTATGAACAGACCAGCAGAGAGAAATGCGTTTTTCATTGTTTAAATCTAACAAAATAATTACCATTATTTATCCATGAAGTCGTTTACTTTCATCCTGGCTACCATTGATTATGCTTTTGTAGATGCTAGCTTTTTTTAAGATGGCGAAATCATTAGACCGATGCTAGAGATACCACATCCTATTTTAGAGGAGAG
Source organism: Flavobacteriaceae bacterium (assembly GCA_964229535.1). Taxonomy (GTDB): domain Bacteria; phylum Bacteroidota; class Bacteroidia; order Flavobacteriales; family Flavobacteriaceae; genus UBA724. The sequence goes on from CAXRDL010000059.1 coordinate 6,248, forward strand.
TATCACAAGTTTTAAATCCCTAGCCATTGAAGAAAAAATAAGATATATTTCATTCATTTAGACCATATGAATCCAGCGAGAGATGCCGATTTTGAAGGGAGAGTGGCTATCGAAAAGAAAGGATATCGCTTTGCGACTTTTGGAATGCGCTTTTCACTCGAGTGATTTATGCGCGATTTTTGGGTTTTTTGTCTGGGATTCGACCTTGGTTTCCCATCCCATCAAGATCAACTTGATCATAAGCATCGGCATGTTCTTTACGTTGAATGCGATGTTGTCTGCCGATGATACGGAGTAAGAAATAGACATATACGATAAAAATCGTGAGTCCAACAATAAACATCACTTGGTTAATCATCGCGTCGTCTTTGTCGGATGGCGATCGCAAAACCCAATATGGTTATTGGCCAAAGCCCCACATAGATTCCTTCCAATTGATTTCCTGAGAACCAAAGGAATACAGAATATAAAAAACTGAAAAAAGCCAGCAGGATTGGGTAGTATTTTTCTAGAAATCGTTTCATCGTTCTAATTTACAAATTTTAAAATAGATGATTATCTTCTTAAACCTAACTTCAAATCTCTTTGAATATCTTTTTTGACCACTCGCAAGTATTTCTCGCGCTTTTTTTGAGAAACAAAAGGCACAGACCAAAACTGTTTGGTCTTAAACCACAACGACCAGCGCCACCCGAATACAAAGCTATATACCCCCATGACCAATCGGAGTTTGACCGAATTCAAATAAAGAGTACGTACAGGAAGTGAGGGGGCACCATGTGTGACATAGGTTCTAATTTTTTTGTCTTTCAAAAATGGTTTGGGGTAGGCGTATGTTTTGGTGATATTGACAAATTGATAGGCAAACCCAGGTGTCATCACTTCGTCGAAGAAAATTTCGGTACGAGGGGTCAATCGAAACCACCAGACGGGCGAAACGATATAAATCCACTCTGCCCATGTGACGAGCTCTTTGTATTTCTCAATCACAGCGGTTCGTGGACGCGTAAAGCTATCGCGGTACAAATCGATGATTTCCAGCTCTTGTCCACTTGCTTCAATCTCTGATTTGATGGTCGAAAAGATCCCGTTATAACAAAATGATTGTTGATCGGGGTGACCGATGACAATTAAATTTTTCATAGCGCATTTTGCACAAAAATAGTAAATAACTTCTTGGGGAGTGTTATGGCGAAGTTATCTCATTCTACTTTGAAGATACTTTGGTAGTTCTTTTATTGAAGAAATACAGCCATCTGGCTGAATGCTTGAACCATCGACTAGGGCTTTTCGGTATTTTCCAGTCTGCACCAATACCGCATACATTCCCATCTGTTGTGCTCCTTTGACATCATTGATAAGATCATCTCCTACCATAACCAGTTCATCTGATTTGCAATCAAAAGAATGACTAGCCAATTCAAAGAATGTTTGGGTGGGTTTTCCAACAACGATGGCCTGTTTTCCTGTGGCGTGTTCGAGCGCTGCCACAAAAGCG
>CAXRDL010000060.1:0-47923 GCA_964229535.1 Flavobacteriaceae bacterium
ATCGGAAATTTGGTACCCATAATGTTGTTGGCACATTATCAGCGGTGCGGTCACAAACCTGTGGCTTTAGTTGGCGGTGCAACAGGCATGATTGGTGATCCCTCTGGGAAATCTGCAGAGCGAAATTTATTAGACGAAGCGACACTACGCCACAACCAAGAAGCCATCAAAAACCAGTTGGCGCATTTTTTAGATTTTGACAGTGATCTGCCCAATGCAGCATTGATGGTCAACAATTACGATTGGATGAAAGACTTTTCGTTTTTGGATTTTATTCGTGATGTAGGTAAGCATATTACGGTCAATTATATGATGGCCAAAGATTCGGTCAAAAAGCGCTTGGGTAGCGATGCGAAAGAGGGCATGTCTTTTACCGAGTTTAGCTATCAACTGATACAGGGTTATGATTTTCTCCATCTCTATGAGCATCACAACTGCTTGTTACAAATGGGGGGCAGTGACCAATGGGGAAATATCACCACAGGCACAGAGCTAGTACGTCGAAAGGCGGGTGGCAAAGCCTACGCCCTGACTTGCCCTTTAATCACGAAAGCCGACGGAACCAAATTTGGAAAAACAGAAGGTGGGAACGTCTGGTTGGACAAGACCAAAACCTCTCCGTATAAGTTCTACCAATACTGGCTTAACACCTCTGATGAAGATGCAGAACGCTATATCAAAATCTTTACCTTTTTGGATCAAAAGACCATTACCGATTTGATTACACAACACAAAGAAGCACCACATTTACGCCAACTTCAAAGAACCCTTGCAGACGAAGTGACTCGTATGGTGCACTCCGCAGAAGAAAGAGTTTTGGCGGTTCAGGCTTCGGAAATCCTTTTTGGAAAGGCAACTTCATCGGCTTTAAAGCAACTTGATGAAGCAACCTTTTTGGATGTTTTTGAGGGGGTTCCGCAAGCCAGCTTGCCCAAGTCAACACTTACAGCGGGAATCACAGCAATTGATTTACTTGCGTCATCAACAGGGTTTTTGTCTTCCAACGGCGAAGCCAGACGTGCACTTAAAGAAAATTCGATTTCGGTGAATAAGGAAAAAATAAAGGAATCTTTTACTGTGCAACTTACCGATTTGATTTGCGATCGGTATTTGCTGCTCCAACGAGGAAAAAAGAACTATTTTTTGGTGGTGTTTAACTAACCATTAGATTACATCCACGGACATCACTGGTATCTACCCTTCCCAGAACCTCAAAAGACCCATCGGGATACACTTTTGCCAAGTCATCGGTGGCGATAAATGCACAGGAGTTTTTGTTGGCAAGGTCAATAATATTCAAGCAGCCCGTTCCATGCTCTTGTACTCCCATGGGGTTGTTTGGATGGCGAACAAAGACCTTCATCCAAGGCGGGCAGTGAAATCTGCCATCCGCTTTGGCATAGGCCTGTGATAGAAGTTCTGTCATCCCATATTCTGATTGAATGTCTTTAACACCTAGATTGCGCTTGAGTTGTGCGTGTAGTTCGTCGCGAACCATCTCTTTTCGACGCCCCTTCATGCCTCCCGTTTCCATGACAATCGTATGAGACAGAGAGGAGGGAAATTGCTCAGCAAAATCCAGTAGAGCAAAACTCACACCCAGCAGAAAGGTTTTTTTGTGATTGCGCTCACGTCGTTTCAACACCTCATGCAACTTTTGGTTGTCATCAAGATAAAAACCACTGTCTGCGCAATCGGATAATTCGATCAATTTTTGCATCATAAAGACCAAAGATGAATTGGGTTTTTCTAAATACCCTGGCAGCAAACCAATGATTGCAAACTGCTTGGGATTTCCGTAAAACATCTCAAAGCAATGCATAAAACTCTGTTCATAGATTTGAACATCTGCTATGTAATGTAAACTTGTCGCCCCTCCCGTTCCACTGCTTTCAAAAACAAGGGAGCAGTGCGGAGTTCCTGTGAGAACCTTGTGTGTTTTAAAAAAAGAAATTGGCAAAAATGGAATTTGAACTGGCGATTCGCAATCGCTGGGATGACGATGCGTAAGGTCACAAAACGAACGATAGATCGGATTGTGGGTAAACTGTTCCTCATAGCAATTGATTGCCTGTGTGTGAAACCCAATCGAAGATTCGTAAAACGGTAGCTTATTCATAAATCGATCTCAAAGTTACATTATTAACATTAAGCTAATGTTTGACCACTTGATTCAATCATAATTTTTATACATTTGAGTTTTGGCAAAACATGAATAAAAAAAATATTAAGATCTTACTTGTTGATGATGAACCCGACATCTTAGAATTCATGAGTTATAACCTTTCAAACGAAGGGTATAAAGTATACACGGCATCCAATGGAGAAGAGGCCATTGAAAAAGCCAAAAGCAAATCTCCTCATCTGATATTACTCGATGTAATGATGCCTAAAATGGATGGGATTGAAGCATGTGAGAATCTGCGAAAACTGCCCAAGTTGGGAGATAAACTAATCATTGTTTTTCTGACCGCACGAAGTGAAGACTATACACAGGTTGCGGGTCTAGAAGCAGGTGCGGATGATTATATTACCAAACCCGTAAAGATCAAAGTTCTTATCAGCAAGGTCAAGTCCCTTTTGCGTCGTATGCAGGATGGTGCTGACAGTGACAGTCTAATTGAAGTGGGGAGTCTTGTGGTAAATCGCGAGGAATACAAAATCGTCTATAATGGAGAGGAAAAAATCCTACCTCGAAAAGAATTTGAACTCCTTTCTCTTTTGGCGAGCAAGCCAAACAAAGTTTTTGAACGCGAAGTCATTCTCGATCGTGTTTGGGGCAATGAGGTCATTGTTGGTGGACGAACAATAGATGTACATATCCGAAAACTCAGAGAAAAAATTGGTGATCAGCACTTTAAGACCGTTAAGGGTGTTGGTTATAAATACGTCATTTAAACAGATACCTTGTGCTCACAAAAAGAAGGAAGTCACTTGCCATTGTCTATGCCATCGCATGCCTTTTTATTGTTGTATTCACCGTTTCATTGATCGGGTACATCCTATTTGAGCAAAACCCATTTTCAGCCAATATCTTGGTGATGTCAATCGGATTGGGTGTTTTTTTTTCCCTTGCCCTGTACTTCTGGCTAAACAGGCAGATTAACCAATTGTTAGACGCCTACCTCAAAAACCTTTACGCAGATTTTGCAGCAGAGAATGAAGCGCTACATTTTACGAGTCCGTTATTCGATTTGGATGAGCTGGAGGAGAAAGTCAAAGAGATTGTATCTAAACGTATTTCAGAAATCAATACCTTAAAAAGCCAAGATGCATTTCGCAAGGAATTTCTAGGGAATGTAGCTCACGAACTCAAAACACCGCTGTTTACCGTTCAAGGGTATATATCAACTCTTTTAGATGGCGCATTGTCGGATGAAAAAGTCAATAAAAAATACCTTAATCGAGCCAACAAAGGGGTTGATCGACTTCTTTACATCGTCAAAGATCTGGATTTGCTCACACAACTCGAAACAGAAACGACTGCACTTGTGAAGTCAGATTTTGATATCGTGGAGCACGTTCGAAATGTATTTGAATTGTTGGAAATTCGAGCAGCCAAGTCCAATATATCCCTTGAGTTTGATAAAGATTATCTCTTCCCAATCGAGGTACATGCAGATGAGGAACGAATCCAACAAGTCTTTACAAACTTGATTGTGAATTCCATCAAATATGGAAAGAAAAAGGGAACGACCGAAATCCGATTTGAAGATATCGATGAGGATACAATCAAAGTTCATATTGCTGACAACGGTTTGGGTATTTCTGAAGAGCATCTTCCGCGCTTGTTTGAACGCTTTTATCGCGTTGATAAAAGCGGTAGCCGAAAAGAAGGGGGTACTGGCCTAGGACTCTCGATCGTCAAGCACATTGTCGAAGCCCATCAACAAGAACTGCTGGTGGAAAGTCGAGTGGATATCGGTTCTCAATTTTCTTTTACCTTAGACAAGGCAATTAAAAATGCCGATGGAATAGCCGAAATCGATGGGCAGTAAAAACAAACTGAAGCGCTTTCAAGAGAATGAGACCTTACCCAATGTGATTCAACCCACTAGGGAGTCGCTTGTCAAGGGATCATTTGTCCACAAAGGGCATTGGAAAGAATATTTTGCAAACGACAATCCAATCATTGTGGAGTTGGGTTGTGGGAAGGGCGAATATACTGTGGCTCTAGCTCGAGAAAATTCAGATTGTAACTACATCGGAATTGACATTAAAGGGGCTCGGTTTTGGAGAGGTGCAAAAACAGCACATGAAGAACAGCTTTCAAATGTGGCATTTATCCGAACACAAATTGAACTAATCGAGCAGGTCTTTGCCCATGATGAGGTCTCTGAAATTTGGTTGACGTTTCCTGACCCACAACTGAAATTCAAACGGACAAAGCATCGGCTGACAAACTCCGATTTTTTACTGAAATACCAACGAATTCTCAACTCCAAAGGGGTTGTGCATCTCAAAACCGATAGCGCTTTCCTGCATGGATATACTCTCGGGGTTTTGGACGGCATGGGCATCCGACCACAAATGGCTCATCACGACGTCTACAAATATGTACATGCTCCAACGGTGGTGGTTTCCATTCAAACCTTTTATGAGCAACAGTATTTGGCACAGCAAATCCCAATCACTTACCTAAAATTTAGTTATGAAAAATACCTCAGATAATGCTGATTTTTTTGATCGTGTATACGATGTTGTTCGTCAAATCCCAGAAGGAAGGGTTACGAGCTATGGCGCAATCGCAGGCCATTTGGGCATGCGCCGATCGGCGCGTATGGTTGGTTGGGCAATGAATGCAGCCCACTCAAAACCTGATGTTCCAGCACATCGTGTGGTGAATCGCAACGGCTTACTTACTGGAAAACATCATTTTGGAGGACCGAGAGTGATGCAGCAGTTATTGGAGAACGAAGGGCATCAAATCGAAGATGATCAAATCACCCATTTTAAGCAAGTCTTTTGGGATCCGGCAAACCCTATGTAAGTTGCTGGCTTTGTGCTATATTTGCAATTTAGAATCATTTTAAAAAAGAAATTTTGAAAATGCCCGCAGTCGAATCTCTGGTCAAAGCCATCACACTCCCTGGGTCTTCCCAAACCATAGGGGATGCAAACGCGCTAACCAATGTTCAACTCATCGGAAAAGAGATTGTTATCGACTTGGCTCTAGCAAGCCCAAGCTTACAGTCGCGCAAAAAAATTGAGGTCCACGTCGGATCAGTATTACAGGACAAAATTGGAGAGGATTATAGCTTTCAAGTCCATGTGACCCATCAGGCATCTCCTTCTGCGCCAAAACCCAATATCATCAAAGGCAAAGCTTTAAAAGGTGTTCAAAATATCGTTGCGATAGCCTCTGGAAAAGGCGGTGTAGGGAAATCTACAGTGACAGCCAATTTGGCGGTCACCCTTTCAAATATGGGTTTTAAAGTTGGGGTATTGGATGCAGATATTTACGGACCATCTATGCCGCTGATGTTTGATGTGGCTTTCGAACGCCCTTTGTCTGTTCAGGTTGATGGCAAATCAAAGATGAAACCTGTGAGCAACTATGGTGTTCAACTCTTATCGATCGGATTTTTCACAAAGCCAGATCAAGCCGTGATATGGCGCGGACCGATGGCATCAAAAGCACTCAACCAAATGATTTTTGACGCGGACTGGGGTGTGCTTGATTTTTTATTAATTGACTTACCTCCTGGAACAGGGGATATTCACCTGAGTATTTTACAAGCACTTCCAGTGACTGGAGCTGTGGTGGTGAGTACACCACAAGCGGTAGCCCTTGCCGATGCCAAAAAAGGGGTTGCCATGTTCCAGCAAGATTCGATTCAGGTTCCTGTTTTGGGGATTGTGGAGAATATGTCCTACTTTACCCCAGAAGAATTGCCAGAGAATAAATATTACATTTTTGGAAGAGATGGTGCCAAATATCTAGCAGAAGATGTTGGGGTGCCTTTTTTAGGCGGTTTGCCACTGGTGCAAAGTCTTCGTGAAGCTGGAGACGTGGGCAGACCAGCTGTGTTGCAAGGCGGTGTCACTGAAGATGCATTTACGAGCATCACACAATCACTCATTACAGAACTGGTACAACGAAACAAAGAATTACCCCCAACCGAAATTGTGAAGATCACCACCATGGCTGGATGTTCAGCAGTTTCCTAATAATTTGAGTATGGTAGAAGTCAAAGCAAAAGTAGAACAAGCCCTAGATGAAATACGTCCCTTTCTTATAAATGATGGCGGAAACATTTCCTTGGTTGCTATTGAGGGAGATACGGTCATTGTGGAACTTGAAGGGAACTGCATTTCCTGTTCTGTCAATCAAATGACCCTGCAATTGGGTGTAGAGACAACCATTAAAAAGTACGCTCCGCAAATCAAAAAGGTAGTCAAGGTCAACTAATTTTCTGACAACTGGTTTTTGGTTTTTCTTTTAACAAGCGTTTTTCATTATTAAATTTCTTTTTTTAATTAAAGAAACCAGTTGGTAATTCTAATTTATTTTAGCTCGAATAGCTATATTGCATAGCCAAAAAAACAGCACTTATGGATTTTTCAACCCTCGACTATGTTGTATTTGCGCTTTATGCGCTCATCATTTTATCAATTGGGCTTTATGTGTCCCGCCAAAAAAAGGGAGAGAGCAAAAGCGCAGAGGATTATTTTTTAGCAGGTAAATCATTGCCTTGGTGGGCAATTGGCGCTTCGCTTATTGCTGCCAACATCTCAGCTGAGCAGTTTATTGGCATGTCTGGATCTGGCTTTGCGCTTGGACTTGCCATCGCCTCCTATGAGTGGATGGCAGCCATTACGCTACTAGTCGTCGGAAAATACTTTCTGCCCATTTTTATTGAAAAAGGACTCTACACGATTCCAGAGTTTATCGAAAAACGATACAGCACCAACCTCAAAACCATATTAGCGGTATTTTGGATTGCGCTCTTTGTGTTTGTCAACCTTACAACCGTTCTCTTTTTAGGTGGTAAAGCACTGGATACCATCGTAGGAAGTGGAGACGGTGGCATATTGCTTAACAGCATCATTGGACTTGGTCTGTTTGCTGCGGCCTATTCTCTTTGGGGCGGACTGGCAGCTGTGGCTTGGACTGATGTGGTGCAAGTGGTGCTACTGATTATCGGTGGTCTACTCATGGCATACTTCGCCTTAGCGAATGTAACAGACTCTGGGAGCTTTATCGATGGGCTGAAATACGTCTATGAAAAAGCACCTGAACGCTTTTCGATGATTCTCTCCAAAGGAGAAATCATTACCCCCAACGGAAGAGACGCTTGGTGGGACTTGCCAGGTTTGGCAGTACTCATTGGCGGAATGTGGGTCGCCAACCTATACTATTGGGGCTTTAACCAATACATCATCCAAAGAACACTGGCAGCGAAAAGCTTAAAAGAAGGTCAAAAAGGAATCGTGTTTGCAGCCTTTTTAAAGCTCATTATCCCTGTGATTGTCGTACTTCCGGGGATCATTGCCTATGTGATGAACCTAGACCCCGAGACAGGCACACTGAATATGGGGCTACTCAGCAGTGAGGGCTTTTTAGGAACTGCTGGCAATGTCGCCAATGACAACGCCGCACCTTGGCTGATTAAAAACTATATCCCAGTAGGACTTAAGGGACTTATCCTTGCTGCACTAGCCGCAGCGATCGTCTCCTCACTGGCATCCATGATTAACTCCACATCCACCATATTTACGATGGACATCTACAAATCGATGTTTAACAAAGAGGCCAACGACAAGCAAATGGTGAAAGTAGGACGCCTAACAGGACTTGTAGCGCTTATCATCGCCATGCTGATCGCGCCACAACTGGGCAGTCTGGGACAGGTGTTCCAATTTATACAAGAATATACAGGGGTTGTAAGCCCAGGGATTTTGGCAGTCTTCTTAATGGGACTGTTCTACAAAAAAGCCACCAACAACGCAGCGATTTGGGGTGTGATATTGTCCATACCGATTGCGATGTACTTTAAAGTCGCACCCAATGGTTGGAGCGATGCGGCTTTGTTTGTGAACTTGCCGTTTATGCACCAGATGATGCTGACTTGTATCGGAACGCTGCTCGTGATTGCAGGGATCAGCAAACTTGAAGGCAATCAAGATGATCCAAAAGGAATCGTGCTGAGCAAACAGCTTTTTGCCACAGACAAAACCTTCAATGTAGGTGCTTTTGGTGTGTTGTTGATCACAGTGCTATTGTATGCCTTGTTCTGGTAAGTGTATCCCTTAGAATTCTAACCATTGTAAGCCAATAAATGAGTTTTAGAGTCTTTTATAAGCTCATTCTTTTTGTTTCTTCGCTTTCTCGAATTCCCTTAACTTTTACATTATTATCGCCAAATCGATAGGCAAGAGACAATTTTACTTGAGGTGGTCTGAAACTCCAATTCATTTGTTGCCTGTAGTTGTCCTCAGGGTTTTCAGTTAGAAACTGCCAATCTTGTGTGTCTAATATATTTTCGGCCTGTAAGGAGAAGGTATAAGATTTGAATTTCTTTTGTATACCTAGATTTAATGATCCGTTTGGATCTAGTGTGCTAATACCAAAAAATGATTTAGAATTATAATAACCCCAAACCTGTATTGAAAGGTCTTCGTTTAAGTTGATGGTGTTATTGATATTCAATCTGTAGTTTAAGGTCTGTAAGTCATATGCACCCAAATCGTTGTCATTTTGGATATCTATATGGGAAACTGTAGTGAACAACCTTAAATTCCAATCTGGAATTGGAAAAAACGAATAACTCAAAATAGCAGTCATCGTTTTTTGCTTGTCAATATTTTGTGGTGTAATAGTTATGAATCCTGTTTGTTGATTCACTTTCGGCTGAAAACGAGCAATCAAGTCAGTTTCATTAGCATATTGTAAGTTAAGATTAATGGATTTAAATCGATAATCCACCTGAATATTATTTGTATATGATGGTTTTAGCCCAACGTTTCCTTGAAAAGCTTGATCCAGATCTACAAAAAATAAAAAAGGAGCCATATCCGTGAAAGCTGGACGGTTAATCCTACGGTTCACAGAAAGATTTATATTGTTAAAGTCGTTGATTTTATAAGATAAAAATAACGACGGAAAGAAATCTTTATAGGTTCTGTCTACTAAATTTTCTTGTGTTAAATTTGAAAAAATTTTAGAAGTAGCATATTCAAATCTTAATCCTGCTTGAACCTTAATATTCTCGCTTAGATCGCTATGTACTTGTGAATAAATGGCAGAGATATTCTCATCCAATTGGCTGTCTGTTGAAAAGGATTCGTTTGCAACAGAATTTTCAAAAAAGTTCGTTTTATTTTGATATGAGTTTATAATATGTTTAACTCCTGAATTGAAGGTAATCTTTTCGTCCCAATTAGTTTCAAGATCAATGCTGTTTGCGAATATCTCAAAAGGGGAGTTTTTTGTCGTTTGTAGATTTAGTTTCTCTGTCCCTGTAGGCTCATTAATGGATATTGAATAATATACTGGCTGGTTATTTGAATATTGTAGATAATCACTAATAAAATCAATTTTTGTTTCTTTAAATCGATATGATGCACTAACACCCATTTGAGCATTTTTCCAATAGTTATCCTCAGTAGTATAATAATCATCATCAAAATTCACTTCATCTAATTCAGAGAGATATTTTTCTTCTATCATTTTATATGAATTTTCATATCCTGAAACGGTTAGAGCTAGAGTGAGTTTTTCGGAAAGCTCATAATCGTATCCAAATCTTATGTTTTGTACTACTCTACTATTATCTCGTTTGGCTTCTAGATATGTTTCGGAAGGGACACCATTGATCTCCATGTTTCGGGTCATATCAAAGGCTATGGGCAATTTGCTGTTAGTAATAGAATAGTTAAATGCGAGATTAGACTTTTTACTGTTGACATTAAAACTCAAGTTAACGTCTTCGCTTGTTTTGCCTTTTGCTGTGCCCAAAGAGGAGGCAATATTACCATTGTAACCATCATCTGCACTTTTCTTTAATTCTATATTGATAAAACCTGCATTGCCCTCAGCATCAAATTTTGAAGGGGGCGTTGTTATGAGCTCGATTGAAGTTGCATTTTCTGAACGTAATCCATTTAGATATTGTACAATTGCACTGGCTGGCATGTAGCTCATTTTTCCATTAATCATCACATTAACTCCAGTTTTCCCCAGCATTGTAATCGATTCATTTTGACGATCTACAATAATACCAGGTGTTCGCTCCAAAACATCTAAAATAGATGACCCAGAGGCAGAAGCATCATCTTCTAAATTAATTATGGCTCTGTCTATTTTTCGTATAATTGGAATTTTTTTTGCGGTTACCTTTACGTCATCAAGTGCATATGCGGCCTCAAATAGAATTATGCCGCCAATATTAATGGTGTTATTATCAAGTTCCAAGTCTGAAATCACCATTGGCTCAAAACCCATACTAATAATTTGTATTTGCGCAACTCCGGTTTGGCTTGTTTCAAGTGTAAACATTCCATTTTCATCTGTTAATGTTCGATCTGATGATGATTGTTCATCTGAAAGGATTAATAGAATATCTGCATAAGGAACAGCCAATTTACTTTCATCATAAACCGTTCCAGTGATGAGTGATTGAGCAGAAATAAAACAACATGATAATTGAAATAAATAAATAATAAATCTCATATAAAAAATTAAAAGAAGTTTGTATGTAAAATTCCAGCTATGGATCCACCTAATAAAGGAGCGAGTATGGGAATCCAAGCATAAGACCAATCTGGCTTTGCTTTTTTACCTCTCAGCAAGGTGTATATGATCCGAGGCCCCATATCTCTAGCAGGATTAATCGCATAACCCGTTGTCCCACCCAAAGCCATACCAATCAGCCAAACAAGTACACCAACAGGAAAAGCGTCCATCGAGCCAATTCCGTACTGCACCTGTTCTACACCATCAATCTCCAAAAAAGGACTTGCTATAAAAAATATTAGAAAAACAAGCATGAACGTACCAACACTCTCACTGATAAAATTATTCATCGTGTTTCTTATGGCAGGACCCGTAGAAAAGCAACCCTTTATGGTTCCCTCGTCCTCAGTGGAGTCGATATGATCTTTATAAAAAAGATATGCCATAACAGCACCAGCCATGGCACCTAAAAATTGAGCTAGAATATAGGCGGGTACTTGCGACCATGCAAACTTATTGGCAGCGGCTAAGCCGACTGTTACCGCGGGATTGAGGTGAGCACCGCTGTACTCTCCCGAAACGATAACCCCAAAAAATACCGCAAACCCCCATGCGGTTGTGATTAAAATCCATTTTCCTGTTGCACTTGATCCAGATGCAAGGGTGTGTTGTAATGAGACATTGGCAACGACGCCAATCCCTAAAAAGAGAAGAACAAAAGTCCCTAAAAACTCCGATAAAAAAGGTGTCATATGTTTTGATTTAGTTCATTAAATATTTTTCAGCAGCCTGCTTAAACTCTCGCAACTCCTTGTCAATCCAATGTTGGTTATGTCCGAGCTCTTTTGCCATGATTTTTGCCACTACAGGGGCGACTTCAATCGCTTCTTTAGCATCTTGAAGAAGGCATCGACTACGTCTAGCCAATATATCTTCTAATCGAATTGCCATTTCCTCTCGGATTCCCCACAAAATTTGATTTGCTGAAAGATAAAAATTCTTTCCCAATGAGCTATTACCGGTAGATGAATCTATTGTTAATATTTCTTTAGAGAAGCAACCATGTATGTGTAATGGATTTTCATTTGTGATCGATGAGTCAAAGCCATCAAGTTTGATTTCCGTTGTTTTACTCCGATGATTTTCAATTCCCCCAACCGATTGCACAACATCAATTGCGTCTTCTGCCATTTTCCTATAAGTTGTCCACTTCCCTCCTGTTATCGAAACCAAACCGGATTGACTAACGACAATAGAGTGGTTTCTTGAAATGTCTTTTGTTTTGTCATTTTTTCTTGCAACTAAAGGTCTTAATCCGCTAAACACACTCAAAATATCTTTCCGTGTAGGCTGCTTTTTCAGGTATTCACCAATGGTTTTTAAAATATAGTCGATTTCCTCAGAGAATGGGGTGGGGTTGTTATCAATGGAATCGACTAAATAATCTGTCGTTCCGACCAAAAGCTTATCGTGCCAAGGAATGGAAAACAGCACACGACCATCAGATGTTTTTGGTACGAGAACAGCATGGTTTCCAAGCATAAACTTCCGATCTAAAACGATATGTGTACCCTGGCTAGGTACGATATTACTTTTGATATCGGGCTGATCCATTTGCCGAATATGGTTCGAAAAAACACCCGTTGCATTCAAAACGACCTTAGCATCGATTTGATATTCTCTCCCTCTGATGTTGTCTTTGGCAAGAACACCACAGACTTTCCCATTTTTCTTAACGAGCGAACTGACAGAACAATAGTTGATTACAGTTGCCCCGCAAGCGACAGCCGAGCGAGCAAGACTAATGGCAAGTCGCGCATCATTAAATTGAGCATCCCAGTACGCAATACCTCCCACTAGATGATCATCCTTGAGATTTGGCAAAAGTGTTTGTGTTTTTTTCCGACTTAATAAAGTGGTAGACTCAATACGTTTTTTACCAGCCAACAAATCATAACAAATCAATCCGACCCCATAAAATAGCAGGTTCCACCACGAATATACAGGAATGATAAAGCTCATTTTGTGCACCAAATGCGGTGCATTATTTAAAAGAATACCTCTCTCTTTGAGGGCTTGGAAAACTAGCCGTAGACTACCCTGCTTTAAGTACCTCACACCTCCATGAATGAGTTTGGTACTTTTTGACGAAGTCCCTTGTGCAAAATCGCTTTTCTCAAGGAGTAGGGTTTTGTGTCCTCGGCTGGCTCCATCAAGTGCAGCCCCCAAGCCCGTAGCGCCACCACCGATGATAACAATGTCCCACGGCTCTTTAGCAGTTTCGATTGCTTTGATTTGATCGACTCTAACCATCTTTATTTAGGACAACCTGAATTCTTTGATTCCAAAGTGTAATCATTTGATTTGTGGAGGCTTTGTCTTGATCGGGATTGAATTGGGTATTTTCCTTCCATAAAGTTTGAATTTCTTCTCGACTTTTCCAAAACCCTACTGCTAAACCAGCAAAAAAAGCAGCTCCTAATGCGGTGGTTTCAGTGACTTCAGGGCGAACAACTTTTGTATTTAATACATTGGCTTGAATTTGGAGTAAAAGGTTGTTTTGAGATGCGCCACCATCCACTTTGAGAACCGAAAAATTTGTGTTCGCATCTTTTTGCATGGCATTGACCAGTTCATATGATCGTAAAGCAATCGCTTCCAAGGCTGCTCTAGCAATGTGCCCCTTTTTAGTCCCTCTTGTGATTCCGAGTATTCCACCAGTTGCACTTGGCTCCCAATAGGGGGCTCCCAAGCCCGTTAGGGATGGCAAAAAAGTAATTCCACCATTATCCGAAACGGTATTCGCAAGCGTTTCGATCTGGGAAGATTCAGTAACCATGTTCAATTCATCTCGCAACCATTGAATCAAAGCACCAGCGATAAACACACTTCCTTCAATTGCATAGGTGGTCTCACCACCAATTTGATATCCAATCGTTGTTAGCATTTTATTTTTTGACACAATGGCTTTACCACCTGTGTTCATGATGCAAAAACAGCCCGTGCCATAGGTGTTTTTAACATCACCAGACTCCCAGCACAACTGTCCAAAAAGTGCGGCTTGTTGGTCACCAGCAATTCCAGAAATTGTTAATTTTTTGCCGAGGCTTTTCACACTCGTTTCTCCAACAACTTCCGAACAGCTGACGACCCTTGGTAAAATTGCTTTTGGAATATCCAGAATTTCTAGAAGCTCATCATCCCAATCGAGAGTATGGATATTAAACAGTAGGGTTCTACTTGCATTTGTAACATCCGTAACATGCGTTTTGCCATCAGTCAACTTCCATATCAACCAACTATCGACCGTTCCAAAAGCAAGCTTTCCTTCTGTGGCTTGTTTTTTCAATTCAGGATCTTGGTCAAGCATCCATTTGATTTTTGTTCCTGAGAAATAAGGATCCAAGACAAGACCAGTTTTCGCAGTAAAAGTCGCCTCGTGTTTTTGTTTCAACTCGGCACAAATCGAGGCGGTTCGGCGATCCTGCCAAACAATGGCGTTACCTACTGGCTCCCCAGTTTCTTTGTTCCAAATGATGGTTGTTTCCCGCTGGTTTGTTATGCCAATTGCTGCAATTTCTACGTCTTGCACATCAGTATGCTTAATCAGATCTAGGATTGCTTTTTTTTGAGATTCCCAAATTTCATTTGCATCGTGTTCAACCCATCCGTTTTGCGGAAAAAATTGGGTAAACTCATTTTGAGCAACACCGATTTGATGCCCTTTTTCATCAAACAAAATTGCACGTGAGCTCGTAGTCCCTGCGTCTATAGCGATGATGTATTTCATGTTCTACTTTCTTTACAATGTGAATGACTTCGAAAGTCTTATAACGTGAATTTATTTAATTTTTTTGATAATAGCACCGAATCCACCTCCAGAAGCTAGATATACTTTAAGGGTGTCTTTTTGCTTAATAATTTTGTTTTCTATTTCAATTGCATAAGGGTTGGTATTCCAATGTGCATCTTTACTGTCTCTGTATATCGTCATGGTATAGGACTTGTTTTTGTCAAGGAAACTCAAATCGATTTCTAGATCTTTAGGATTTTCATCATTGACCGCACCCAAATACCAATTTTCGTTTTCTTTTGGAGTTTTTGCCCAAACTACATAATCACCAACCTCACCTTCTAATGGAATGCTTTGTTCCCAATCAACAGCTACATCCTTTATAAACTGTAGCCAGTCTAAGTGTTGTTCATAATTTTCGGGGAGATCACATGCCATTTGAATAGGAGAGGGTATAACGACATATTGCCCCAGTTGCTGAGCAATTGTTGATCGTGCTTTATTATCACTGTTAGGACCCAATTTTGTTTCAAGTTTAACCAAACCGGGGGTATAATCCATTGGGCCACTCAAAAAACGAGTAAAAGCCATTGTGGCTAGGTGGTCAACAGAATTTCCTCCTTCAATACTCCAGGCGTTAAATTCTTGTCCTCTAGCTCCTTCGCGAGTGATCCAATTTGGCCATGTACGTTCAAGCCCCGTACCCTTTATCGGTTCATGTGTATTGACAGCGACCTGATAATTTGCTGCTTTTTGAACAGCGTTGTTGTAATGATTGACCATCCATTGCCCATGGTGATACTCTCCTTTTGGAATTAATGGACCAACATACCCTGATTTAACAACATGAATGTCTAGTGATTGCATTAGATCATAAGCTTTATCCATTTGCTTATCATATGTTCGAGGAGCGGCTGATGTCTCATGATGCATAACTAGACTTACTCCCTTGCTTTTTGCATATTCTTGTAGCATTTCAATGTCATAATCGGGATAAGATGTCACAAAATCAAAAACACCTTCCCGATCCTCAAATCCAATCCAATATTCCCAACCAGTATTCCACCCTTCAACCAAAACACCATCAAAACCATGTTTTGCTGCAAAATCGATATATTTTTTTGTGTTTTTATTTGTTGCACCGTGCTGGCCATGAGCATTTCCACTATCTGTCCAAGTGCCCATATCTTGTGTCATTCCATAATCCCAAGTACTCTTTCCCATATGCATTTCCCACCAAATACCGATGTATTTATGAGGGGTGAACCAATCACGGATGTCCCCAAGTTCGTTGGGCTCATTAAGATCATACATTAGGTTTGAACTTAATAAATCGGTTGCTTTTTTTCCAATAATACCCATTCTCCATGGGGTTTTGAAAGGGGTTGGGATCGTAGCTTTATTGCCATCTGCTCGACCAGTTAAAGAGCTGACAAAGGAAGTCTCTCCAGTCTTTTTTAATGTCATTCCACTATAATTTACTAATGCAGCTTCATGTAAACTCAGGTGGGTGCCATCATCAAAAATAAATGTTACTGGGGTAGCTACACTATTTTCATAAATATGAGTTTGTGCCAAATTCGGGTGATTTGCTTTACTCAAGGCATTGATTTCACTTGTTCTTGTTTTGTTGTAGAGGTGCTCGTAGATTTCCCAATCTCCAGGAATCCAATATGACATCGGATCTTCGTCAAAATTAAATTCACTGTGCTCATTTGATACAATCAACTCCTTTTCTTTTTGTTTAGGTATCACATATCGAAAAGCGAATCCGTCATCTGCTGCCCTAAAAATAACATCAATCAGACGACCGCTTTCAATATGCTTGAGATGTAGTGATAGTTGGTTGTGTTTTGAAGAAATAAACTGATTTAAACCCCACTGCATTTCATAATTTTGAATAATGGTTTCCTTTTTTGATGATATGATTTCGAATCCGTTCATCATGTCATCTGCATTTGCAAATTCAAAACCCAGTTTAGAGGGTTTAATATAACTCTTGTCATCGAACAAAACTGAATAAAGCAGTTGTCCATTTTCATCGGTGTAAGTACTGATTTGTAATTCACCATTTGGGCTAGATAGTGTATGATCTGAACCACATGATGAGCAAATTAGTGAAATGAATAAAAAATAAGTGAGTAATTTATTCATTAGAATTAGTTTTTAGTGATTTGAATAGCAAATCCACCACCCGAAGCAGTAAAGATTTTTAATTTAGTCTCAGAACTGATTTGCTGTTCCTCAATTCGATAAGCTTGTGGATTGGTTTTGTAGTGTGCATCGTCATTATCAACATACAAAGTAGCTGTATACGACTTTCCTTTTTCCAAAAAATGACAATCCACAGACGCTTCTCTTGGATTTGCTCCATTACTATTACCAACATACCAGTTGCTTCCATCCTTTTCTTGCCTTGCAATTGTTACATATTCACCGGGTTCGGCTTCTAAATACACGGATTGTTCCCAATCTATTGGAACATCTTTGATAAATTGAAAGGCATCCATAAACCGCTTATAGTTTTCGATTATATCTGCTGCCATTTGAAGAGGAGAATACATCACTACATAAAGCCCCAGTTGGTTTGCTAGGGTTGTGTTTACGTGTGAGTTGTTATTCGGATTTAATTTGCTAATGTCCATTTCGAAAACACCAGGTGTATAGTCCATAGGACCTCCAATCTGACGAGTAAATGGTAATATGGTTGTGTGATTAACGTTATTTCCGCCGAAAGCTTGAAATTCTGTTCCTCTTGCAGACTCATTTGCGACTAAGTTTGGATAGGTTCGATTTACACCAGTTGGTCGAGACGCCTCATGGGCATTGACCATAATTCTATAGTCGGCAGCTTTTTGAACTGCATATAAAAAGTGGTTGTTTGTAAATTGACTGTAATGGTGGTATCCTAATGGTAAGATGTCCCCAACGTAGCCACTTTTTACGGCATGATACCCATATTTGTTCATAAAAGCATATGCTTTATCCATATGTCTTTCATAATTTCGAGTTGACCCTGAAGTCTCGTGATGCATGATTAATTCTACTTGTTTTTCACGAGCATATGAATTGACTTCTTCGACATCAAAGTCAGGATATGGAGTTAAAAAATCAAATACATAATCTTTTCGTTTATCAAACCAATCTTCCCAACCGACATTCCACCCCTCAACAAGGACCGCGTCAAATCCATGTTCATGTGCAAAATCAATGTATTCTTTAACGTGAGCTGTTGTTGCTCCATGTCTGTTATTTGGTTTTGTTTTGGTGTAGTCAGTTTTTCCAATCTGAACACTACTCAACTGATCTGTGTAGTTCCATGAGGACATTCCAGTTATCATTTCCCACCAAACACCTATATACTTAATGGGTCGAATCCAGCTTGTGTCTTCTATAACATTAGGTTCGTTTAGGTTATAGGTGATTCTTGACGCTAGAATATCTCTTGGATCATTGCTGACAATAATAGTTCTCCAAGGCGTTGGTCTTGGACTCATCATGAATGCCTTGTTTCCTAAAGGATCTGGGGTGAGATGAGTAGAAAAGGTAAACGTACCTTCTTTTAATTCTAGGTGCATTGTTGGAAAATCTACACACGCAGCCTCGTGAATATTGATGTATAAACCGTCTTCCGTTTTCATTTGTAAGGCTGTTTGTACCCCAGTTTCAGAAAATGTTTGTTGTGAGACATTGTATGTTGCAGCTTTTTTAAATAAGCTTTTAATTTCAGATAGCTTACTTGTCGTGTAGTTATACTCTTGCGTTCTGTAGTCACCAGGAATCCAATGAGCAATGTGATCACCGGCCATTGCAAATTCAGTAATTTCATCAATGATAACGAAATTACCAAGATCAGATTGTTCAGGAAATTCATAACGAAAACCCAAGCCATAGTTAAAAAGTCGAAATCGTATATCTAAAAGTCTTTTTGTAGATACTTGCTCTAGCTTAATAAGCAGTTCGTTATGTTGATTATTGATATACCTCTCTTCACCCCATACAGTCTCCCATTGTTCATTTATCGAATGAGTCTCTTGTGAGACTATCTTAAAGTCATCGACGAGTGAGCTGCCATCTTTAAGACGAAAACCTAAATGACTTGCTTTAACCACAACATTATTAGAAAATTGTAATGAGTAGATTGGCTTTCCTGAAACCAATTCAAAATGGAGTTCTAATAATTTATCGGGTGATAAAAGAGTGGATTGCCCAATGAATTCCAATGGTGTGAGTAACATAATTAGAAAATATAAAATTGATAATTTTTGTTTTTTTGATTTCAAGTTTAATGGGTTTTAATTGGAAACGAATTTGTAATTAATGTTTGGGTCTTATCAATTATCCAATTGGCTTGATGATAAAACTCTTTTATAATCTTGTGTTCTATGTCAAGAATTTTAGGACTAATTTCTTGATCAATGCTGTCGCGATTACGAGAGTTTCGGTTTTTCAAGGTTTCCTTATAATTTTTGTTTAAAAAGACTTTCGTGTCTTCGTCAGTTGCAATTGAAAAGACGTAAGTTCCTTCGACAATAACAAAATCAAAGCCATCAACTTCGACATTACATTCATCAAACCTGTCAAAAATTCTGTTGAGTTGGGGGACTTTAATTTCCGATTTGTTTTTTTGAGTAAATGTGTTAAGATGTTCTTTCATAAGTTCTAAATTGATCTCATTAATTCCTACCCAACTTAAATCATTTATTCTCTTACTATGGTTTTGGTTGGGTGGAAGATGAAAGTAGTTATCTTGACTCATCACATAACTGCTTTTACCGGCTAGTTGTAAGAGGCTAGATATCTCGTGAGCTAAAGTTGTTTTCCCCGAACCAGATTCCCCTGAAATAAAAAGAACACAGGGTGTATTTTCACATTTACTGATTTTATCTACTATTTGTTGTGCACTGTCTCCAGTATTAACATGATCTACCAAATCGGTCTGACGTCCAAACAGTTGACAAAGACTTTTTTCAGATGTTTGACTCAACAAATGTCCTGCAGCAGAGAAGCAAAGATTTTTTGTTCCACAAGCCTCGTAATTGTTCGCGTTAATATATTCACTAAAATTTTTAAAATAAGGAAATTTGCCTCTGAGTTGATGGAAATCAGCATCTAATTTTTCATACAAAGTTGATTCCCTTTTTGTTAAAGATAAGCATGCCAGTGTCCATCCATTTACCATTGGCCATATTCCACCATTGTGGAAATGTCCAGCTTTGTTTTTAAATGAATAGGCATAATTTGATAAAAGCTGTTGATATTCCTTATCTTCTTTAGTGATGATGGGATGAAAACTTGGCAAGCCAATGTGTCCTTGGGATGCTTTATTAAGCAAATATTCCAGTCGCTCTTCGGTTTCTAAGGTACCAATTCCGAGTCCAATTGCCAACGAGTAAGCAAGACTATCAATTCTTTTGTTGATTCCACAAGGATTGAATGAACTCATTATTCGGTGTACCCCCCACAGTGTTGAAAGCTCCTGATCTTGAATTTCGGTGAATAATGTTTGCTTACATTGACCTTCACCGAAAAAATGATAACCTATCGCATCTTTAATTGCATTACTTTTTACAGTAAATAAATCACTTTCATAAAACCCTCCTACTTTTTTAAATGCCCAATAGCGAAGAATTTGGTTGAGTAAAACATAGCCCTCCATGGGGTATTCGTCTGCCCAATTTGAGCTTGTAGGACAATACATTAATTCTTTTCCATTAAACTCCCAAGAGGTTGTTATTTTTAATTGTTTGTCAGCAAGTTTCTTCAACGGATCTTTCAAAGACAAGTCTCCGCTCATTTCCATATAGTAAATGCCTCCAATCAGAAGCCAAAATACATTATCGACCCGTCCAACGGGCCCACCATAACTTACAATTGGGTTGCTGCCATCATCGCCAAAACAAATGTTGGATGGCACCCATCCATCTTGATGAATTTGTGAGATGATAGTCGTAATACTTTTTTTAACGACGGGGTATAATGATTTTTTTTCTTGACACAATACAGCTATTGACGTTATCATAGCATCCCTAGTCCATATTCGATTGTAATTATCCTTATCATCTAAACTGGCAACAAATCCGTTTGGTGAAGCAGCTTTTTCAATAAGTGATAGGCTTAATTGAATCGGATTATTTTGGGTGTTAACTTTCATTTTTGATCAATTCTTAAAGAAGATAACCCACCTAAAATAAGAAAAACGCCACCCAATAAAACTACGTTTATGGGGTTTCCTCCCAACAAATCATAAACACCAAACTGGATAGTAATGATCTGTATAATCATTGGAATGACAATAAACATATTAAAAATACCCATATAAACCCCCATTTTATTTTTTGGGATTGAGCTCGCAACAATTTGATATGGCATTGACATCATGGATGCCCAGGTTATTCCTAATGCAATCGCATATAGATATATCTGGGAAATGATAATTCTCCCACTTCCAAAAGGGTTTGTTATCGATAAAATCTCGACTTGATCACTTAAACTAGGAATACTCAAAAGCCCAATTCCACCGATGACAAGACTGATACAGTGTAGAACTTTTGCTCTCAGATAACGCGCAATAGGTATCATAGCAAAAGCAACAAAAACACAAACAATATTATATGTCCCGTTTAGGTTTCCAGTCAGTAGCTGGGCTTGTGCAAAATATGGAGATGCTTGATCAGTAGTATTGTAGAGAGATAGAGATAAACATGAAGTGAGGTATTGCCAATAACAAAACATTGCATACCACGAAAAAAACATGACAGGTATAAGTTGTTTCATAGGGGTTGGCATTTCAAATAATGCACTCACGATATCATTCCATGTACGCTGAATAATTTTACCTTCACTTTTTTGTGCTTTCAATTGCTTTTCTTCATCTTCACTTGGGGGTATTTCAGAAGTGGTAAGAACTGTAATTAAAATCGTGACTAGTGATGCTGCTGCTCCAACAAAAAAAGCATAGTAGGTCACAAGAGGAATTCCATTTGCTAACTTATCATTCATTGTTAAAAAACCAAGCATCACTAGAATAGCAGGAGTAAAGTTAGCAAGGGTGATTCCCAGTCCTGTAAAAAAACTTTGTATAAGAAAACCAAATGAATACTGCTTTTCAGGAAGCTTATCTGAGACAAAAGCTCGATATGGTTCTAAGGCGATATTGTTTGCGGCATCTAGAATCCAGAGTAATCCAGCTGCCATCCATATCGTTGAGGAAAAGGGCATGAGAACAAGGGAGATGCTTGCAACAATAGCTCCAATTAAAAAAAATGGTTTTCGCCGACCCCACTTTGGACTCCAAGTGCCATCGCTGATTGCCCCTATAATTGGCTGAACAATAAGTCCTGTTACTGGTCCAGCTAGCCAAAGAATTGGCAGTTCTGACTCCTCTGCCCCTAAGTATTTATAAATGGGGCTCATATTACTTTGTTGCAAACCAAAACTAAATTGGATTCCAAAAAATCCAATATTCATGTTGATTATTTGCCAAATATTCAATGATTTTTTCATAATAATATCATAATAAACAAACTAATATTATTATACTGGATAATTTGTTTTCTAAAGCAGTTTAAATACAAACTAAAACGATTTAGAAAACGAATTTATTAGTCAAGTTCTTCTGCTCTTGACAATACTGATCAGAAGATTTCAGTAGATATGGATGTGGCAATAAAATCACCTACTTTTTCTCCTTGAACTACACCTTGATCAATCGCCATTCGATAATGGATACCTCCGTAAAGTCTAGAGATTGCTGCTTCATCAGCAGCATGGTGGAAGGAATCAAAATTTCTAACAGGAAGGCCATAGGGAATTTCAGTGGTATCCTCAAAAGAAAACTGATCACCAAACCTTTTTGTTAATACAACTGCTGAAGCCTTTGAAATTACCGAATGCCCACTAGTGTATTCAGGGAATGGGGGTGTTTGAAGAATAGGTAACCAGTCCTCATCGTAATATTTATTGATGAGTGTTTCAGGTCTAACAACCAAAGTTTTCCATTTTTCATCCCAACAGCTAATAAAAGCATCGAACAGGGCAATACTTACTTCAGTAAAAGCAGAGACTGTTTGTTCAAAGCTGCTATTTGTAGTCTCTGTTGCTATTGCGGTAATACCAACCCAATGTCCACCTGGTGTAATTTTTTTAGTTGCAAACATAGCATGTCCCCTATGGTAAGTTACATATGGATTACAGTCCCAAAAGCTAGCAATTTCAATTTGCTCATCTGTTAGAGTTTTTCCAATTTCATAAACCTCTTGTAATTGATTTTGAAAAGGACTCCCTTTTGTCAAATTAAAGCCCAATGGGGGCTCAGGGCTAAATTGTGAGGCACTTTTGATAACCATTGGCCTGATTTGATTCCAGTTAGGTTCAATACCATCCATATAATCTGGTGGGGTAGGCTTCCAAAAATGATCTTCTTCCAAAACAGTATATTTAGGGTACGTTCTGGTTTGGTGATAATTATCTTTTTTTGACCAACTTAATATATGTTCTGCCATTTGCTGGGCATATCGCATGGATTTCTTCCTTACACTTCTTGAAATTGAAAATTTAGAAATTTCCTCATCAAAACTTTTCTGAAATTTTTCCATTTTATCTTCAGAAAAAATCATGCTCTTCCCGACAATATTAAACGCATAGATAGCCGATAAATATGGATTTACTCCATCAGGAATTTGAGGACTAACTGCCAGCCCATTCAGCTGATCTGCCAAAGAATTAAACTTGTCAGGAAACGATTGTGCAATGACTTCATAAGCCGCAATATTTGGATAGACATAAACTCTTGAGGCTACTGGGGGTGAAAAAATATCATATACAGCAATGTCAGTAAGATTTTGAACGGCGTTTCGATATAGGTTCGCATCTTCCAAGGCAATATGATTGGTGTTTTTGTTTCCACATGAGGTCAAAGTCAAAATGACAAAAAATACAAGATAAATTGAAAAATAACGATTTGGTAAAGTTTTCATTTCAAAAAAATTAATAAATATATATTTTTGATAGCCATTCTGTATCATTTTTTCCTGAGAAAGGGCTGTCTATAAACTCTTCTACGATAGGATATTTAATTTGCTTATTTTCATGCTTCAATGAATCATATAGCTTGGCCCAAAATTGTGGGGTCTCTGCAAAGTTACCATAAAAATCTATAGCTTTTGTTCCAATATTTGGTTGGTGCTTAACATAATACTCCTCTGAGATAGTTCCTAATTCCTCTTTATCGTTTATAGGGAAACAAAATTCATAGGAAAACCTTTGATCTGCAAAGTTGATGGAGTTAATATATAAACGTGGAAATTTGTTTTCGACATTTTTTGCGAAAAAAGCCAATCTATCAACATGTTGATTCATTAATCTTGGCTTTTCATTAATTGCAGACTCCAAGTTCACACACAAACAATCTGATTCACTTATTTGTTCATGCTTGGGAGATGACCATCTAAACGATTTTAGATTATCATTCATTTCTTTATGCATCAACTTTATTTTTTCAAAGGCTGCATCAAACAAATTTGAACGAAAGGTCAAAATCTTTAATTTTTCCTTCCATTGTTCATTCGTAAAAATTACTTTGATTCGAACATAAGAAATTTCCCCATCATAATCGATTTCCCAAAGAAGATTCGCATATTCCTCATTTTCATTCTTTAACAATTGTGTTATAAATAGTGTTCCAGCTTCTTCTTTTTCATCAATCATACTTTGGTGAATGAAACCGTATATTGAAAATGGGGTGAGCTCGCTTTTAAACTTAATTAAGTAGGCGTGAGGTAGGTAAAACATATAAAAGGAAAAACAAGTTAAAACCGCAATTCCTAGAAAAATAAATAATCGTTTAATTTTCGATTTCATTTTGATTTTTTAGTAAGTGTAAAACTTAATGTTTTGATTTGCAACCCCAACGATTAATTTATTTTCTCCATCAATCTCTATGGTTTCTAAAGCTGTTACATCCTTATGAATAAGATCTATTCCAAGTTCATGTAAGATTTCGTATTCATTTAAGGAAGTCAAAAGAAAATGTTTTTGTGAGCTCCATAGACCCTGATAAGGAGGTAAATCTGATTTATAACCTGTTATAATCAGGTGTTCACTGTTGTTGATTGTCAAAGACTTCATTTTGGTTATCGGCCCCCATTGAAACTCTGTTTTTAAAGGGGAAAAGGCATAACTGCCTCCAATCATTTTGAAATACCCGCTTTGCAACTCGTCGACCACATATTGATCAGAACTTGATAGTAATGATGATCCGAAAATTTCTTCAATCGTTTTTCCTGCAAAGTCAGCATAGGAGTTAAATTTTTTTCGAATCAGCTCAGGCATCTGACCTTGTATTTTATCTTTGGAATCAATCGTGTAATAGTCTCCATTTTTGGCAATTGCAACAATGCTTTCTGTCTGTCCATTGGAATCAAAATCATTAACATACATTTTCAACGGATATGATTTTGAAGCTGAAAATTTTGTATTAAGACCAACATTCCCAACAATAATTTCTTTTGTACCGTCCTTGTCAATATCAAATAATTCTATGGATTGCCAAAGGCCTAAAGGCTTATCAGAAAAAAGTTTGTCCGTACGATCAATAAAGTTTCCATTGTCATTTTGAAATATTTTTATGTTAGACCACTCTGAAACAATGAATAGATCTTCGTCGTTGTCATTGTCAAAATCGTATAGTATAGCATCGGTCACCATACCAACTTTTGATAAGGGATGATTATCTTCTGTAGAAAGTTTTCCATTATCATTCATTAAGAAAAATGATTCTGGCATCTTACCAAACGATTTTGTTGTTGATCTTGAACCCACAAAGTAGTCCTGATCACCATCACCATCAAAATCACTGGCAACAATAACAGATCCATTGTGATAATAATCAGGGAGTACTTCTTGGCTTAAAGTGAAATTTCCATTACCATTGTTAATGTACACCCTATCTTTATTATACTTTGATTTATCATGATATTCACCCCCTCCAGAAACAACAAATAAATCTAAGTCGCCGTCTAGATCAACATCAGTAAAAATTGCGTCTGTGTCTTCATGTCTTTTGTCATTTTCAAAAGCATCGCTTATTTTTAAATATGAATTGTCATTGGAACTCAAGTACAAAACCGATGTGTATCCTTTTGTACCTCCAAAAAACAAATCATCATTTCCATCGTTATTCACATCAGCAATTGCAATTGGAGTTCCTTCTTGTGTCACGCCATAAGGCATTAATTTTTCCCGATTAAATTCCGGAAAACTTTTTTCAGTGTTAAAATGATTGATTTGTTCAATATGTTCCTCGGCAAATAGATATTTCTTTACATTGAGTTGCTTGACAGTCGGTTGGGTTGCATTTTTGTAGTCAAAAACCAATTGATTTTGGGTATTGAAATCGTATAGTCGCTCCTCTTTATTGTCTGGCCACACAACGATAATTGAATCGACTTTATTTTTTCCTAGACCGATGTGAATGTTGTAGGGAAAACTTGATAAAAAACCTCGAGTCGTTTGTAATTGCTCATAAAATACTTTTCCATCTGCATACGCAAATACTTTTGTTCCAAGTCCAAATCTGTTTTGGGGGCTTCCGTTAAATTTAATTTTCAAAGAATTATTGATGTTTCCTTTATTTTTTAGAACAGTTGCTGTTGTATTAAAATTATTGTATACCAAATCGAGATCTCCATCATTGTCTAAATCGGCAGCAACCAAACCATTGCTCAGACCAGCTTGTTGTTGAACCCAAGTGTCACTTACATCCTCAAATCGAAGATTTGAATTGCCTTTAAAATAGTAATTCTCAACATCGCCTTTTGGCATTTTTTCAAGTGCCAAATTATCTACAAGACGCGTATTGTTGATTTTGGTTCTAATTTGTTCGGATGATACATATTTGATGTAGTCTGCATCATTGGGTCTTCTATAAATTCCATTTGATATTGCAAGGTCTTTTTGGCCGTCATTATCAAAATCTGCAAATACAGGTGCCCAACTCCAGTCTGTTGCAGAAATATTAGCGAGGAGTCCGATTTCCAAAAATTTGTCTTTGCCAGTATTGATTTGCAAATGGTTTCGTGGAAATTGATCATTGTAACCTAAAGAACGTCGACTTATTAAAGAGTTGTAATTGATTTCGCCTAGTGAGTTTTTTAGTACTTTTTCGTCTTCAGGTAACATATCAAGCGTAATGATATCTGCTAATCCATCATGGTTGATATCAGAAATATCGTTTCCCATTGAAAATTGACTGGTTTGGCTCAAACTTTCGTGTGACATTTCAGCAAACGATCCATCTTTCTGGTTGATGTAGAGATAATCGTCTTCGTAAAAATCATTGGAAACATAAATATCATCCCAGCCATCAGCATTTAAATCATGAATACTAACAGCAAGTCCATAACCAACCTCACCACCAAACAAGTTGGCTGCTTTGGTTACGTCGACAAATAATCCATTATCATTTTTAAAAAACTTATCTGAGCTCATTTCACTGAAACTATCTCTGCGATCAACACCAAAAAAATTACTGGTCTTATGAATCCCATGATTGAGAAGGTACATATCAAGGTCACCATCTTTGTCATAGTCAAAAAAGGCAGCAGAGGTCGAATAGTTTTGAATTGCTAAACCATACCTGGAGGCTTGTTCTTTAAAAGTGCCATCCTTTTGATTGATATACAACTCATTTTGTCCCATGAACCCATGGATACCGACAACCGCACAAACATAAATATCCAACCATCCGTCATTGTTAATATCGACCATTGTGACTCCAGTGTTCCAAGTTGAAACGCCTTCAACCTTCGCTTGTTTACTAACATCTTCGAATTGTAAATTTCCTTTGTTTTGATAGAGTTTGTTTGGGCCAAGGTTTGAAACAAAAAACAGATCCTCCAAACCATCATTGTTAATGTCTCCAGCAGCAACACCACCACCATTGTAAAAATATAGGTAGTCAAGAATATTTACTTTTTCGTTGTCCTGTACAGCATTGAAAAAATCGATACCAGATTCAGATGGATCGACTTCAACAAACACCTGTCCTTCACGATGACATGATGTGAGGAGCAGAATTGAAATAAAAAATAAGACTCTATTGTAAAACATAAAAGACGGGGTTTTGATTATTGATTCCTAGTAAATAACCTATACTGTTTTTCATATTGACTTTTACAGAGGATCGAACAGTCCCCTTTAAACGCAATCCTGATTTTTTTACTGGCACAAAAGAAAATTTTCCATCTCCATTACCTAAAAGTAGAGATGCAAATCCACTGTCAAGTTTTGAGAACTGTGGCTTGAGATTATCTTCTCCGCCTGCAAGTATCAAATCTAAATTACCGTCATTATTGAAATCATCGACTATTCCTGTATTTACAGAATTCCACTGCACTTCATTTGGGAGGGGTGCTATTGAAAAATTAAAATTTCCACCATTAAGGGCAATCACACTTCTTGATTCATTAACTTCTTTGATGATTGCTCCACTGACTTTTTCTTTAGAGAACAAACTGTTTATGTCTTTTTTTGCGTATTCAGAAAACTTGAGATTTGTTTTCTTTAAAAAAGTAATCTGGGAAATTAATTCATTTTTGATATGTATTGGTTTATCAACTCCATCAAAGTCTCTTGTATGAATCTGTTCAAGGGTTCCGTTATCATCAAAGTCATTGATATACATACGAGCTGGAGCCACTTCAGTTCCAGTGTAGACGGAATTTAGGCCTTTATTTCCAAGAACAATATCAATTGTGCCATCGTTGTTAAAATCACCGCTTGTAATTTCATCCCACCAGCCGTTAAACTGTTCTAAGCTTGTTGATTTTTTTTCAAAATACGCTCCATTAAAGGAAAAAACAGCTGGGGACATCCAAGAGCCGACAATAATAAGTTCTCTTAGGTTATCGCCAGATAGATCAATCCATTTTGCATCGGTTATCATGCCCAATTTGTTGAAATCGTATGCTTTGAGATCAGTCACATTTTCAAAAACGCCCTTACCATTGTTTTGTAGCAAAACAGAATTTGGATTTATACCATAGACTCCTGATATCGATCGGTTTCCTATAAATAAGTCGACAGCACCATCTCCGTTAAAATCATTTGGAGCTATAACGCTTGTATTAGTCGTGTAGTTTGGTAAAGCCGTTTTTTCATGTGAAAATATTCCATTACCATCATTGAGATATACCCGATCTTGAATTAGCGAATTTTGTAAAGTTGGATTATTCCCCCCTGATCCAACAAACAAATCTTGATCACCGTCCCCATCAATATCAAGAAAGATAGCTGTTGTATCCTCATAGGGCTCAGTTGCGATTAAAAAGGGCTGCTCAGTTTTGACAAAAACCCCAGGTTTGTTTTGCAAAATAAGTTGTGAAATATCACCTCGACTTCCCCCAATATAGATGTCATCAAGCCCATTGTTATCAACGTCAGCAACGGCAAGTGCAGGGCCTTCTCTTGAAATCATTTTGGATACAAGTTGCTCATAGTTATAATCAACAAAATTATCTTCTTTGTGTTTTTTGGCAGGAAGATCTTTTGTGGCAAAGAGCGTTTTTCTTATTTCTTTAAGATTTTCGTCAATGATAAAATTTTCTTTTTGAATATAATGTAGATTGTTAATGGAAGGGGAGTAAGTCATGGTTCTGGATTGATCAGGCCACACAACTTCAATTGAGTCTACAACTTCAGCGTCTCCTAGACCTACAGTTAGTGTATATTCAACAGAAGATTGAAATCCTTTAGTAGGAATCAGTTCATTATAGATTTTTTTATTTCCTGTATAAATGTTGACTTTTGAACCAATTGCGTGGATATTCTTTCCAGTATCTTTTAATTTGACTTTCAAAAAATTTACACCTTTTTCATTGGAATTGTTTTTGTATATCATAACAGACTCATTGACATTATTGATAACCAAGTCAAGATCGCCATCATTGTCAAGATCACCATAGGCAGCTCCATTAGAAAACGTTGGTTTTTCAAATCCCCAATTTGCGGTTTGATTAGAAAAAGTTAAGTCTTTGTTATTTTGGAAGGCATAATTTGGGATTGGCCTTGAAGGCATTCGATTTACAATGGTTTCAACTTCTTCTTTTTTTCCTGTCAGCACCATTTTTTGAATGACATCATTTGCAAAGAAATTCATAAAGTCTTGATTTGTGAGCTCATGATAAATGCCATTACAAACAAAAATATCTTTGTGGCCGTCATTATCCATATCAAAAAGTAATGCACCCCAACTCCAATCTGTCGCTTCAACTCCAGCATAACATGATATCTCTGAAAATGAATTCCCTTCATTATTGAACTGTAAGGTGTTTTGCATGAATTGGTGGTAAAATTCTTTTTCTAGTTTAAGGCGATAAATATCATAACCTTCAAATTGGGTTGTTTCTTTTAGTTTTTGGTCACCTTCGGGCAACATATCTGTCACATAA
Organism: Flavobacteriaceae bacterium; assembly: GCA_964229535.1. GTDB lineage: Bacteria > Bacteroidota > Bacteroidia > Flavobacteriales > Flavobacteriaceae > UBA724. The sequence continues at coordinate 29,921 of CAXRDL010000060.1, forward strand.
ATTTCAACATAGCCATCATTATTAAGATCAGCCATATCAGCACCCATAGAAAAATGACTTAGATGACTAACCATCTCCTGGATTTCATCTTTAAATGTGCCATCACCTTGGTTCATGTATAAATAATCTCTCTCATAAAAATCATTTGAAACATAAATATCTATATATCCATCTTTATCGACATCTCCTAAAGTAACACCTAGTCCAAATCCAATGAGACTTCCATATATCCCTGCTTCTTCAGAAACATCTGTAAAATAATTATTGTCATTTCGTAATAGTTTGTCACCACCACCTTTTAGTTTATTGGGAACATCCCAGTTTTCATCACGAAGTTCTCTTTTGTCATTATACCCTAGAGTCGTGACTGGTATAAAACTATTATTTAGAATATAGACATCTAAGTCTCCATCTAGATCGTAATCAAAAAAAGCAGCATGAGTCGTAATACCACTATCTGCTAAGTTGTATGCCTTGGCTTGCTCGCTAAATGTACCATTACCATTATTGATAAACAATTCATTGTCTTGCTCATCTCCACTAATAATTCCAGCATTACAAACATAAATATCTAAGAAACCATCGGCATTAATATCAACCATAACAACTCCAGTAGACCATGGCTTAGTGCCTGCGACTCCTGCGCTATGAGTGATGTCCTCAAACTGAAAATCCCCTTTGTTTAGATAGAGCTTATTAGACCCCCTATTAATCGTAATATAAACATCAGCCAATCCATCATTGTTGATATCACCTACACTTACGCCCCCACCATTGTAAAAGTTTCGATACCTAAAAACATTAAATTCTCTAGTAGTTTCAATTGCGTTTATAACGTCAATTCCAGTTGCATCACTTTCTAAAAGCTCGAACAATGAATCATTATTACTTGAGTTGCTACAGGAGAATAATAAAATAATGCATATTGGAAATAAAAGTAGCTTGAGAAATCGTAGGCTAATCATTTTAATCATTATTAATATTGAAGATTTTTTGTGAAATTAAAAAAAGGCAAATTAAAATTAATTTGCCTTTTTATAAAAATAAATATTAAAGTTTTAGTACCCTGGGTTCTGTGTCAAGTTTGGGTTTGAACCTAAAGCAACTGAAGGAATAGGAAATTTATTCCTTGTTGCATCAGAAGTGCCTCCTTTATAAGACCAGTCATCAGTAAAAACACCAAATCTAATCATATCAGTCCTACGAACCATCTCTGTATAAAGCTCACGAGCTCTTTCATCAAGAATATTATCAAGAGTTACTGTAGTCATTGTTGATGCATTTCGTTTTCCTCTTAATTCATTAATCAAATCAAGTGCAGTTTCTGATGATGAAGTACCGCCTCTTAGAATTGCTTCTGCTTTCATTAGATGGGCATCAGCGTAACGGAAAAATACTTGACCGCCAAAGTAAGCTCCACTTTTTGGGTGATACTTAATTACACGGATTCCAGTCGCTTCATTATTCCCAGTAAGCCCAGGCAATTCTTTTGTATAAATAAGCGGATTACCATTTCTTTGTTTAAGAGCTACTCCATCATCACTATATTGTTGACCTTGGAGGAAGCCCAAGCCAATTCCTCTGGCTTTATTATCAATAGCACTCTGATCTGATTCAAGTGGATTACCGTCCCCAGTTTTAGGCACGAAACCTCTACGCTCATCACGATCAGTATCCGTTGGATCATAAGCATTGTCTTCATTACCTTCAAATAAATCATACAACTCAGCCATGGTAGAGAAACCATTCCAGCCACCACCTTGCTCATCTGCTGTTACCTGCTTGTAATGTAAACCATTCCACATCCTGTTACAATTACATAAAGGACCTGAAAATATAGTTTCTGAGTCTGCACTATTTTCAAAGATTTCGAAATAATCGTCATGAATATCAAAACCTTGAGATTTAATATCATCAACTAAATCGATAACAGCATTCATATCAGCAGGATCTGCAGTAGACTCACCAATCCATACATGCTTATTTAATAAAACACGAGCTTTGAGGAATTGAGCAGCGGTTTTAGTGACCTCATTCGTCCCTTCTTGACCAGCATATGTAGTTTCTTTACCTGTTGCCAATGGATTTAATCCAGCAATAGCAGCATCTAGATCCTCTAAAATTAAGTTCAGTGCTGTAGGACTATCAATAACACTAGGGTTATCACTTGGTCCAGAGCCAACCTCTCTTCTAGGAACTTGCCCGAACATATCAACAATTTGAGTCATTTGCAATGCTCTTAAAAATTTAGCTTGCGCTAATATATCTGCAGATGCATTTGATGCAGGGTGAATCAACTGATCAAGACTATAAATGCGACGATTAGTATCATTCCAAGTTGAAACAATCCATTGATGAGTTGGATCCCATGCATGTTGATGTAGAGATCTAAAAACTCCATTGTCACCCCAGTCAGTACCTCTTGTGGGGATTAATGTCTCATCAGTGGTAACTTGGGTTAATGCATACCATCCACCTTGATCTCCCCATCCTCCCAACTCACCGTATGCAGCGGTAAGAGAAGCAGCTGGGTCAGCTACTCCAGTGAATTCGCCTGATGCTGAAGATTCTAATACTATAGAATCAAATTCTTCAACTTCTAAATCAGTACATGAATAAATGACTGACAAACTTAAGATTGAATAAATAAAATACTTCAAATTTTTCATAATAATTAAAATTAAAATGTTGCGTTTAAACCAAAAGTAATTACACGTGGTTTTGGATATGATGTGTAATCCAATCCAGCACTAGGAACACCATTAATAGGATTCTGAACATCTACTTCAGGATCTAAGCCAGTGTAATCAGTAAATAACAATAGATTTTGACCATTTGCAAATACTCGTAATGAGTCAAAAACACTATTTTCATTTAATGCTATGTTTCTTCCTAGAGTTAAATTTTGCAAACGTATAAAGTCACCCTCTTCTAAAAATCTAGTTGAAACTGAAGGTGCATTCAAATTGCTCTCTCCACTATAGGCAGTATCGTAAGTTACGTTACGACCGTTACCAATTGAACCTGCAACCATTAATGCGTTCGCAGTATTGTTATATATGTAATGTCCAAATTGACCTGAGAAAAACACGTTAAGATCCCAGTCGCCAAATTTCCAAGTTGAGCTTAAACCGCCAACAGATTTAGGAAGTGGACTCTTTCCGTCTAGGAATTGTTGACTATCCTGAGTATATAATGAAATTCCATTTTCATCATACCCAAGGAAAGGTCGTAGGAAAAATGCATACAAAGGTTGATCATTTGCGATTCTTTGTGCAAATGCACCTGTAAGTCCTTGTCCACGAACAACACCAGTATCAAATACACTCGATCCTAAACCAGTTACTAAGTTGTCGTTAAAGGACATATTAAGATCTAAATCCCAGCTGATTTTATCATTATTCATTAACGACATGTTCACTGTAAACTCATATCCTTTATTTTCAACAATTGCATCTAAATTTGTCCAAACAAATGGTTGTGGAGCAGGTTGTGCAGCTGTAACAGCCATCAACATATCTTTAGTTTTCTTATTGTAATATTCTGCAGAAGCATTAAGTCTTCCATCAAATAAACTAAAGTCTACACCAATATTAAATTGTTCAGTAGATTCCCATTTCAGTTCTGGATTTGCAAAAGCAACATCATTCAGACCTGGTCCATTCTCTGGATCAACATCTCCCCCATCGCTAATTCCTACACCACCATAGGCTTGACGGCGCTGGTATAAATTGTGTGGAATTTCTTGATTTCCAATGATACCGAAACCACCTCTAAGCTTTAAGTTGTTAAAGAATTCAGGAACAAAATCTTCATCAGAAAGAATCCATGCAGCACCTACAGCTGGAAAAATTCCATATTTATTATCTCCTCCAAATTTTGAAGAACCATCAGCACGAATAGAAGCTGTAACAATATATTTATCCATCATGCTGTATTCTACACGAGTGAAAAATGATTGTAATTCATCTTCATTTTTGTAACCATTATAGGCAATTGCATCTAGATCCATTGTGGGAGCTGTAAAGTTTTCCAAAATATTAGTCCCCCCATCATATGAAGTGTAATATGAGGTATCACTATCGACGCCGTATTTATAAAATCCAGTTCCGATAGCAGAAGAAACAGCATCCATAGAGACATCAATAATATCCATCATCTCATGAAGATCAACAGTATCAAAACCAAAACCTACAGCTGAACCGCCTTCATAGCTAAATTTTTGGTAAGAAAAACCAGCTAGAGCGCTAAGTTTCGAATCACCAAAATCAGTTGAATAAGTTCCTGTAAGCTCAACCAATTGATTGCTTATTTCAGTATCACTAACATAACCTTTTCCGTTTCCAAGAACTCCAGATCCAATGTCTAACAATTTAGAGAAAGCACCAGAACGCTCTCCGACAGAGTTGTCAAGACCAACATTTAACTTCACATCCAATTGGTCGTTTACATTGTAAGTACCAGTCAAATTAACTAAGGTTCTTTGAGTACTTGCTACGTCTGTATAATATTCTAAAAGAGAATTCGGATTGGCATTCGTAGTGTTTATTTGAGACCCAAAGTATTTAGGCCAAGTCGGATTTGCCATAATAGCAGCTCCGATTAAATCCCCTTCAAATCCAACATCATTAGAAATTAATGGAGCTACATCACTAATATCAGAGTAAGCAACATTCATGTCAACGGTTAGACGGTCATCAAGAAAACTTTGACGAAGATTTAATCTAGCGCTCATTCTTTCCATTGATGATTTTTCTACAATACCTTGCTGATCATCCAAACTTAATGAAGCACGATAGCTTCCGCCCTCGTAACTGTTGGAATATGTTAAATTATGGTTTTGAGATAATGAAACTCTGAAAATTTCGTCCTGCCAGTCGGTAGATCCTCCATAATCAACTTCAGAAGCTTTTCCGCCAAACTTAACAACAGCATCAACAAATTCATCACGCCCCATTAAATCGTAGGTGTTTGCAACTTCAGAGACACTCAATGACGAAGAGTATTCAAATTTGTCACTAGATCCTAGTCCCTTTTTAGTTGTTATCAATACCACACCATTTGCACCTCTAGAACCATATATTGCTGTAGCAGAGGCATCTTTTAAGATATCAATTCGCTCGATATCATTGGGATTGATGAAATTAAGTGGGTTTTTAGCAGAACTACTACCACGACCCAAATCATTTTGACCGCTTGCACTAGCAGCACCAGTCAGTGGAACTCCGTCAACAACAAAAAGTGGATTGTTATTAGCTCTCACAGAAGAAGTACCTCGAATACGGATATTAACCCCTGATCCAGGCTCACCATTGTTAGATGTTATTTGAACCCCAGCTGATTTGCCTTGAAATAATTGCTCTGGGGAAGAAATAATCCCGCCATTAAAGTCATCAGCCTTAATGGTAGAAACAGAATTCGTAGCATTTCGAACGGTTGTTTCCCCGTAACCTGTAAGTACAACTTCATCCAACTCATTATTTGAGTTCAGTACCACAGAAATATTTGTCTGGTTTGCGACAGCAACTTCTTGTGATTGAAATCCTACGTAAGAAACGACTAAAGTGTCATCTCCAGCAGCTTGAATAGAAAAGTTACCGTCAAAATCAGTAGTAACTCCAGTATTGGTTCCTTTAACGACAACAGTTGCACCAGGCAGTGGACCGTCAGCGTCTGAAACCGTTCCCGACACATTGCCTGATTGAGCAAAACTTAGCCCAACAATACAAATAGTCAAGAAAAAACTAAAAAATGTTTTTTGGTTTTTCATATTTAGAATTTAGTTAGTATAAATTGACATTTTAATAATTTAAAATATCTTCTAGTTGAATTGATTAAATTTCATTTGCAATGTATTAATCATTTATTAAATACGATTAAATAAAAACTATACAGTATTTAAAAAAAAACTATACAAAAACTATGCAATTAATAAAATGTATACATAATTTTTGATACATTGATAAACCAATGTAAAATAAAATATTTATAGGATTGTTTTTTGTAGATAAAAAATTGAATTTAAAAATCTAAATCGATTTAGATTAAGCCAATTTTAAATTATTGATATTGATATTTTGTTTAAATTTCGACTAACTTCTCAATAATGAGTTCAAAAAAAATATCAATAAAATATCTCGCTAATGTTTTAGGGGTTTCAGTAGCAACAGTCTCAAAAGCATTAAACGGATACCCTGACGTTAATCGATCAACTAGAGATAAGGTCATAAAGCTTGCTAAAGAATTGCAGTATTTCCCAAATCAACAAGCGGTAAATTTTAGAAAAAAATCTACACATATTATTGGCTTGGTTTTGCCTCAAATCAATCATTTTTATTTTTCTAAAATTGTGGAATCAATTGTAGAATTAGCTTCGGAAGATAATATCAGTGTAGTCGTAAAGCCAACCTTTGAAAATTTGGAAAAAGAAAAAATGGCTTTGCTTGATTTGGTAAAGTTTAATGTTGATGGCATATTGATTAGTCTTTCAGATGAGACGCGTTTCCCTGACCATTTAATTGAGATTTCTAATCTTGGTATTCCCATTGTTGAGTTTGACAAAATCTCCAAGCTTAGTCCGTTTGATAAAGTAGTAACAAGTGATCGTGATGCTGCCAAAAAAGCAGTTGAGCACCTCATAACAAGAGGGAAAAAAACAATAGCTCACCTCAGAGGACCTTTACTGTCACAAAACTCCATCGATCGATTTTTGGGATATAAGTCTGCAATCACTGATTCGGGCTTGTCTTTTGAAGAGGAGCTGGTGATTCAAGTTCTTCCCAATAATATTAATGAGTCACAGCGTTCTTTTGCCAGGCTTTTTAACAAGCGAAAAGATATCGACGCTGTTTTTGCAATAACAGACATAGCTGCTATCGCAGCCATTAGAGAGTTGAAATTACAATCAATTGATGTACCAGGTCAGGTTTCAGTTGTAGGGTTTAGTAACTGGCAAATATCAAGCCTGACAACCCCACGTTTGACAACAATTGATCAAAATGCCTTCGAAATGGCAAGGGCTTCTTATCAAAAATTGTCAGATAACATAAAGACAAAAAATAATAATACAAGTAGAGAAAAAGAAACAATTTTTATCAAGACGGACTTAATCATCCGAGAATCAAGCTAGCAAAACCAAAAAGTTTACCCCTCTAAAGCATGGAGTTTACCATTTGTCGCCTCTTCTAAGGAAACACATCCCAGTTGCTGTCCAGGGATGGGTGCATAGTGCATAAACTCTTTTCCAATCGTGCTGTTAATCCGGAACGCATACACGGCGAACCCTCTTAACGACTGAAACACCATAAAATGTAAAGCGCCTGTGGAAATGGATTCTTTGTCTAGAACGCCTTCAGAAAGTGAGCTAAGTTCATCATGCCAAGTATTTTCTTGGGTCTCACTAGCAGTAAAGTACTTTTCTGCCTGCGTTTCCCAATAGGATCGCTTGTCACTAAGATCATTTGCGGGTTGCGTTTTTGCAGATGTAATCATAGAGCTCACACCAAACTGAAGCAAACCGAGTTGGTCTTCCTCAACCACTCCATCCAGGAAGGCATCAATAAATTTCAACAACCCAAGCTCTGTTGCACCTGGTATACCATCATCCGTGGAGGGTAAAATGACGTCGAGTAAAAGCTGGATATCACTGAGTTGGTTTTTGAAAAAAAACTTTGGCGAAAAGTCAGAAGTTGTGGTAGCACAACTCTGTAGCATCCCAATCATGGTTGGGGTGACGGCTAAAGCACCAAATGATAGCCCTAAATTTTTGATTGCATTTCTTCTGTTCATGGGATTATAAATTTCGTTTATTGAGTTGTTCGACAGCGTAGTTTACCGCTCGTGCTGTCAGTGCCATATAGGTTAGAGATGGGTTTTGATTTCCGCCAGAAGTCATACAGGCACCATCAGTAACAAATACATTGGGCACCTCATGGACTTGGTTAAAACCATTGAGAACCGATGTTTTTGGGTCACGTCCCATACGAGCAGTACCCATTTCATGTATACCCAGCCCCATTGAATAATGATCTTCCCAAGCTTTAACATTTTTAAACCCAGCTTTTTCTAACATTTCAACTGCCTGCAACTTCATATCTTTTCTCATGGCGAGTTCATTCTCTTTTATTTCTGCATCAAAAGTAACCGTTGGGAGTCCCCACTCATCCGTTTTATCGTAGTCCAAGTACATCTTGTTTTCATGGTAAGGTAATATCTCACCAAAACCATTCATATCGATTGTCCAAGTTCCAGGTTTTACAAGTGAGCGTGTAAATTCAGGGCCATATCCTACTTCCTTTGCAGCTTTTGCCCAAGAACTTCGACTGCTATCTCCTTGATAGCCGTATCCCCTGATAAAATCTTTATGATTGGTATCATCACCTAGGTTTCGAAAACGAGGGATATAAAAGCCACCTGGACGATTTCCTATATAATACTGATCTTCAAATTCATCAGTTTCTGCATATGCACCAGCTTTAAAATGGTGATCCATGATATTATGTCCGAGTTCCCCAGATTGATTACCCATTCCTTCAGGGAAGTATCTCGATTTTGATTGCATTAAAATGGATGTAGATGCGACTGCAGAAGCACATAAAAAAATCACTTTGGCCTTATATGTGTATGTCATTTTGGTTTCTCGATCGATGACTTTAACGCCAGATGCTTTTTTTGTCTCTGGATCATAAACAACTTCATGAACAATCGAGTTTGGTCGTAGTGTCATATTTCCCGTGGCTTGGGCCATAGGAAGTGTAGAGGACTGGCTACTGAAATAAGCACCAAATGGGCAACCTCTTCTACATCGATTTCGGTACTGACAGCTTATGCGACCTGCTCCAGGTTTTGTGCCCTCAGTAACGTGAGCAATACGCCCCATTGTCAGGACGCGATCAGTGTAATTCTTTTGTAAAGATTCTCGCAAATGCTTTTCGGTGCATTTCAGTTCCATGGGCTTTAGAAACTCGCTATCCGGAAGTTGAGGAAGTCCAAGTTTTTCGCCTGAAATCCCAACATGTTTTTCCACATAAGAATACCACGGGGCAATATCCTTGTATCGGATAGGCCAGTCAACTGCGATTCCATCTTTTAAATTTGCTTCAAAATCGAAATCACTCAACCGGTAACTGTGTCTACCCCAAAGAAGTGATCGGCCACCCACATGATATCCTCTAATCCAATCAAAGGATTTGTCTTCATTATATGGATGGGTTACGTCGTCAACAAAAAAATGTTTTGACTCTTCTTTTGAAACATAGCCTGTTCTACTTTGTTTAGCTTGACGTTTTAGGGTTTCTTTTGTAATTATATTTCCGAACTCAAAATCCCATGGGTCCATATTCATAGTCGGATAGTCTTCGATGTGGCGAACCATGGGTCCTCTTTCAAGTACAAGTGTTTTCAGGCCTTTCTCAGTAAGCTCTTTGGCAGCCCAACCACCGCTTATGCCAGTTCCGACAACGATAGCGTCATATTGAGTATCGATTTTTGCGCTCATAATAATTAAGGGTTTATCAAAAAAATAATCTCAAAATTACAAATTGAAAAATAAAAAACTTGTTTTATTGTGATTATTTTATAAAACGCTTAAGGGCATGGCCTTTCTTTAACAGATTCAAGAAGAAAAAACCAATCCTCTAGATCGAGATTGATTTCTTGTGCTTTGACAATTTCTTGTAGCCGTTGGGGATTTGATGTCCCAATAACGGGATGAATGTTGGATGGGTGTTTGAGTAACCAAGCAAGCGCAAGAGAAGCATATCCACAGTCGTATTTTTCAGTCAGTTTTAAAATAGCAGAACGCAACTTTGAAGGCCATTGTTTTTGCGGTTTTTTTAGTATTCCGAGTGGACTCCAGCTCATTGGTAAAATATTCTTGCGATGACAATAGTCAAGCTGTCCATCAAACATGGGGTCATTATGAGTCAATGAAATTTCGATTTGATTCACATGAATAGGAACATAACCAGCTAACAAATCAATTTGAGCATTGGTAAAATTGGACACCCCAAAAGATAAAATTTTTCCTGAACTCAAAAGTGAATCAACCGCTTTGGCTACTTCTTCTGGATCAAGCAAGGGACTCGGCCGGTGTAATAACAGCAAGTCGAGATAGTCAGTTTTTAACTGTCGCAAAGAGGCATCAACAGCATCAACAATATAGCTTGAATCGTAATTATAATGTTTGGTGTTATACGGTTTGTTTTCACAAACCATGGCAATTCCGCATTTCGTGATAAACTGAACATCCTCGCGAGAAAGTCCTGACTCAGAAAAGGCAGCACCAAAATCCTTTTCTGTCGTATAATTCCCATAAATATCCGCATGATCAAAACTGCTAATCCCCGCATCATAGGCGGCTTTAATGAGTTCAATTCGCTTTGCCTTTGTCATTTCTTTGCCCCATGCTCCCCACAACATGGTTCCTGCAATTACCGTTGAGTAAGATGACCCTATCGATTTGTGTTTTTGGTTTTCCATCAAGGACAAAATAAAACTAAATTTTACATTTTATCGATTCACTTCAAAAAACTTTACTAAATTGAAATGGATTTAAAATCAAATTTCCAAATCTTGTATTTTTTAATTGTGATTGTAAAACAACTTAACCCATGAAAAGAAGATCATTTATCAAACAACTTGGACAGGGTGCTTCGGCATTTGCTATAGTTCCATCATTTGTTTTAGGTGGACAGCACACGGCTCCAAGTGATTTATTATATATTTCTTGCTTTGGTGTAGGAGGTAGAGGTGAAGGAGTTATCAGAGACCTTGAATCTACAACGAAAGTTCGGATTGTTTCTCTTTGCGATGTTGATCGCAATCGAGCAATGAACACGATTAAAGCTTATCCAAATGTAAATTACTATCAAGACTTTAGAGATGTGTATGATAAGCACCTTAATGAAATTGATGCCATCATGGTTGCTACTCCAGATCATACGCATGCATGTATTTCACTTCCGTTTATGCGTGCAAAAAAACACGCTTATGTGGAAAAGCCATTGACTCATAACATATACGAGGCAAGAATAATGGCCGAAACCGCAAAAAAAGAAAAGATTGTCACGCAAATGGGAAACCAAGGCGTTTCAGGTGGAGGGTCTGCAATCATCAAACAATGGATTGATCAAGGGGATATTGGGAAAATAAATTCTGTTGACTGTTGGACGAATCGCCCTGTTTGGCCGCAAGGTTTTCCTGAAACTCCTACTGAACAAGCCATTCCAAAAACCCTAGAATGGGATCAATGGCTGGGGCCAGCGGCCTATCGTTCTTATAGCCCATCGTATCTTCCATTCAAATGGAGAAGTTATTGGGACTTCGGAACAGGTGCCCTTGGCGATATGGGTTGCCATATTATCGAAACACCTTTCAATGCGCTCAATTTACATTACCCCTTAAGCGCTGAAGCGAGTTGTTCCACATTTTGGGTTGATGATTTTGTTCGCGCAGAAAAATCGATTTCCTTTCCCGCAAGCTCAAAAGTTAAAATGGAATTTGAACTTGAGCAGCATGGAGTTATCGAGCTCAATTGGTATGACGGTGGCATCTTACCCGATCAGCCAGAAGGTCTTGCCCTGACGGAGTCATTAGGCGCTTCGGGTGGCGGTACAATCATCTACGGGGAAAAAGGAATTATCATTGCGGATGTTTATTCAGCAAACCCGAGACTGTTTCTGTATAGTGGCACCAACAATTCGTTACAAAGAGCAAAAGAAAGCGCTACCGAAATTTTGAATGGACACGCCCAAGAATTTGTTGATGCTTGCATTCAAGGCGGGAATACGAAATCAAATTTTTCACTTGCAGGCAAACTCACGGAAATTGTTTTGATGGGGAATCTTGCCGTTTTCAATGCCCAACAGCAACAAAGAGGTTGGGATGAATCTCCGCCGCGAAAATTAGTTTGGGATGGAAAAAATATGAGAGTTGTCAATCGACCAGATTTATACGCAATTATCAAGCGTGAATATCGAGAAGGTTGGACATTATAAATTTAATAAACATGGATAGAAGGACATTTTGGAATTATGGAATTGGAGCAGGAGTGTTGCTAACTGGCTGCTTTGGAATCGGTGGAAATCCTTCTAATGAAAATCGAAAGTTGAACGGAAATATCAACCATAGTGTTTCGCGTTGGTGTTTTGATGATATCCCCTTGGATAGCTTTTTGAAACAAATCAAAAAATTTGGCATCAATGCAATCGATCTTGTAGGTCCAGACGACTGGCCGATATTGCAAAAACACAACATCGACTGCTCGATGTGTAATGGCGCTGAACTGAGTTTAACTGAAGGATGGAATGACCCGAAATATCATGAAGAGCTTATCGATAGATACTTGAAAATGATTCCACTGGTAGCAGAAAACGGATATAAAAATTTGATTTGCTTTAGTGGAAATCGAAGAGAAATGGATGATCAAACTGGTCTGAAAAACTGTGTGGAGGGTCTTCGTCAGATCATGCCAACGGCAGAAAAACATGGGGTTATCATTCAAATGGAATTGTTTAACCAGCAAGACCACCCAGACTATATGTGTGACTCCACAGCATGGGGCGTTGCTTTATGCAAAGCGATTGGTTCAGATCATTTCAAGCTGTTATATGACATCTATCATATGCAAATCCAAGAAGGAAATATTATTGATACCATCCGAAAATATCACTCGTACTTTGGACATTACCACACTGCAGGTGTTCCAGGAAGAGGTGAAATCGACGATACACAAGAACTCAATTACAGTGCAATTGCAAAGGCCGTAACAGAAACGGGTTTTAATGGGTATTTTGCTCAGGAATTTGTCCCAAAAGCAGAAAATAAAATGGCCTCTTTGAAAGAGGCCATAATGATTTGTGATGTCTGAAAGTTGATCTATTCGTTTAATACTCTTTGTACGAGTTGGTAAATAATAATGTCAGAGAATCCGTTGGGGTCGTATTCACTTATTTTAGATTGTTCCAACACAGATGGGTCTACATTGCCGTCTAAATAGCTAGTTTCAAGTGCTTTTAGGGCATGACTCAAAGAAGAATACCCATCGTAAGTAAAGACAGTGTGATTCGTGTTGGATCCAAGTGGGTAAATTGTCGTACGAACTCCCCAGGAAAGTAGTCCTGTCTCTCCACTTTTAATCAACCCTTGGAAAAGTGGTTTCCATAGATTTTTATTTTCCTCTACAAATCCGTTAAGATTATCAGGCTTACCAAAATTAACAACATATGCATTTGCCAATCCGCCTATGCTTTCTTCTTCTCTAACGATATACATCCCAACAGCGTAATCTGGATTTGCCATTTCATCAATGCTAACATCTATACCTTTCATCATATCAGGATCTGAATACATGGCAAACATATTATTGAGTTGATCAAGTGAAGAATAATTTTTCACAAATACAATATTGCCAAGTTTATCAGGATTGGTTGTTTTTCCAAAAGTTTGATAGAGTGCCCAACTTGAAAGATAACCTTTGTCGATACCGTTTTTGTGATAAACAGACCAATATTTAACTTCCTTTTCTATAAAACTCGCCAACTGATCTGATGGCACATGGTAGTAATGATGCACTTGGTATTGAGCCATTATACTAATCGATAGAAAGGAAAATAAAATCGTAAAAATTGTTTTTTTCATTGTTTAGTTTTTAGTTCCATGTAATATACTAAAAAACTAAATATGACTCACCACAAATTGTTAAACGCATTTGGAGTATTATAAATCACGAAAATATTCCGCTAGTGCTCTCGCCTCATCTAAAGTCAAGTTTTGGTTATACATAACGACATTGTTATAATCTTTAAGCAGTTGAATTGCTATGGGGTCTTTTTTTATCATTTCTGTTGGATTCAGCATGATATTCATGACCCAAGCAGGATTTCGTCTGTCATAGATTCCTTTGAGTGATGGTCCGATGTAGCGCGCATCAATCTTGTGACATGCAGTACATTTTTGACCAAAAAGATCTTTTCCAGTAGTTGCCAACTCCTCATTATAATCGGTAAAAGTTAAACTTTCAACAGGACCAATTCCTACAGCTGACAAATCAATAAATGGTGTTTTGTTTTCGTCTACCGTTTTGGTTTCTACTGTGCTTTTTTGTCCGTAAGTTATTTTTTTCTTTGGTGTTGAGTCGCCGCCACATGAAATCAGTAGCAATGACATTAAAAGGATCAACTGTCTCATGGTTTATTCGAGTTCTTTGATTTTGATGTTTCGATACCAAACGGTGTTTCCATGGTCTTGCAAGCCGATTTTACCCACTTTTGAGATGCCAAATTCCTTCCATTCACTAAATTTTGATTCGGAGATCATTTTTTCCCAGGTCTCTCCATGAACGGGAAACTCAACAATCTTGACATCATTAAGCACGACATGACCATGATTGTTATTATGGTCAATATGTAATAGAACATGGTTCCACATACCAGCAGGTTTAGCCACTTGTTGAGATGGCTTAACTAGGTCGTATAGCGCACCAGCTTCATAATATTCTTTTTCTTTTTCTGCAGCAGGATCATATTTTGGATCTCCCATATCTAGAACTTGAATTTCGGGACCTGTGTAATAGGGTTCGGAATAATCAGGTGTTTCGATTACCCCCCAAAAAATTCCACTGTTACCGGCTTCTGAAATCTTCCACTCCAACGAAAGTTCAAAATTTGAGAAAGATTTATCAGATACGAGGTTCATAACAGGGTCGCCTTCTTTTTTGTTATTGGGTGAAAACTTCATGGCTTGGTCTTCAATGGACCAAGCTCCATCAGGGCTACCACCATTATATATATGCCATCCATCAAAAGACTCACCATTGAACAGGGAGACCCATTGATTGGATGCTTTTGTTTCTTTTTTCTTATTTGAGTTTGTTTGACAAGCAAACAAGCAAATTATGATAAATAACGCAATTAGGTTTTTCATGGTTTAAGGTTTAGAATAGATTTAAGCTTATGTTGATCAATGTCGCCACCTGCAAAGTCATCAAACTTTTTGTCCGTGGTTTCGATGATGTGTTTTTGAATAAAAGATGCCCCTTCTCGTGCACCTTGCTCGGGACTTTTGATGCAGCATTCCCATTCCATAACTGCCCAGACATCACAACCATACTCAGTTAGTTTTGAGAAAATGGTTTTAAAATCGATTTGTCCGTCACCTGGTGAACGATATCTACCTGCTCTGTGTTGCCAATCTTCATAGCCGCCGAATGCCCCTTTCTTGCCAGTAGGATTGAATTCGGAGTCTTTGACATGAAAGGCCTTGATAAACTCGTGATAGTGATCGATATAGGAAATATAATCCAATTGCTGCAGTACAAAATGACTCGGGTCATATAAAATTTTAACTCGATTGTGCTTGTTAGTGGCTTCGTAGAATCGTTCAAACGTAACTCCGTCATGTAAATCTTCACCAGGATGAATTTCATAACAAACGTCCACACCATTTTCCTCAAAAATATCAAGGATGGGCATCCATCGTTTCGCCAATTCTGCAAAGCCCATTTCCACCAAACCAGGGGGTCTTTGCGGCCAAGGATGCCAAGTATGCCATAGCAAAGCACCTGAAAAAGTCGCATGTGCAGTCAACCCGAGTCTACGGCTCGCGATAGCTGCTTTTTTCACAGTTTCTATCGCCCATTCTGTTCTAGCTTTGGGTTTACCTTTTAAATGTTTTGGCGCAAAGTTGTCAAACATCAGATCATAGGCCGGATGAACAGCTACGAGTTGACCTTGCAAATGGGTAGACAGCTCGGTGATCTCCAGACCAAAAGAGTTTACAGTTCCTTTGAGCTGGTCACAATAGTCTTGACTTTCCGCTGCCTTGTCCAAGTCAATTAAAAAGGACTCCCAAGTTGGGATTTGAATACCTACATAACCCATATCAGATGCCCATTTACACATTCCCTCTAGAGTGTTAAACGGCGCTTTGTCATCTACAAATTGCGCAAGAAAAATAGCAGGTCCTTTGATTGTTTTCATTTCGCTTTATTTCATTTCTATCCATGTATTACCAGATTGATGCGACTGAACAACGGCCTCAATAAATTGCACCCCTCTAACGCCGTCGTACAAATCTGGATAAGAACCATCAACTGCTTTTTTAGCGATGGCATTTGCAACTCCGTTGTAAATGTTACCCATAGCATCAAAAATACCCTCTGGGTGGCCTGGTGGTAGTTTTGTTGCATCGTTTGCAGAATTTGTATTGTATTCATGCCCTGGTTTGAGAACCTGTAAGGGGGTATTTTCCAAACCAAAGTATAAATAGTTGGGGTTTTCTTGCGCCCACTTCAGATGACCTTTGGTTCCATATATTGCAATGGTAAAATTGTTTTCTTCAGCTGTTGCAATTTGACTTGCTCGCAGTACACCTTTGGCGTTTCCGCTCATGCGCAATAAAATAGTACCATCAATGTCCATAAAATTGTCTTCATATAAATAATTTAAATCGGCCAAAATGGTTTTGATTTTTTGTCCCATCACATATTCTAGCATTTGGAAAGCATGGGTTCCAACGTCTCCAATGCAACAGCTCTGCCCAGATTTTTCGGGTTGAAGACGCCAAACGGACTTTCGACTTTCTGGGCTATGAATGACTGGATTGATCCAACCTTGATAGTACTGGGCATCAATTTTCTGGATTTCTCCAATATCACCGTTTTGAATCATGCTTCGCATTTGTCGAATCATTGGATAGCCAGTGTAGGTATAGGTGACCGCAAAAATCGATTGTTTCTCCTCTCTGATTTTTTTCAATTCCAAGGCTTCACGATAACTTGTAGTCAACGGTTTTTCACAAATCACATGAAAGCCCTCTTCAAGCAATCGTTTGGCCATTGGAAAATGTAAAAAGTTGGGAGTGAGAACAGAAACAACTTGCACTCTCTGGTCAGCAGGCAAAGCGGTCTCATTGCCAATAAAATCCTCAAGGTCTTTGTATATGCGGCTTTTAGGTAAACCAAGTTTTTTTGCAAACCCGATATTCTCTTCCCAAATTGGGTTGAAAACCCCTCCAATGAGTTCATACCGATCAAACATCGATGCCGCAATGCGATGTACTGGCCCGATCAACGAATCGCCACCACCGCCGAGAATCCCAAGACGTATTTTATTCATTCACCTCTATTTTTTCATTTTTGAATACAAGTAGAAATAGAACAAGTATTAAGAAGGCAAATCCAGCAGGAGCCAACCAAATATCTTTCCATTGATGCACTCCTTCGATTGTGTAGGCATCATAAATTTTCCCTGCTGACCAGAACCCGATCAGCATTCCAATTCCGTAGGTTGCTAAAGTGATTAGACCTTGCGCAGCACTCTTGATTTTAGGACCTGCTTTCGCATCGGTATAAATTTGCCCTGTCACGAAAAAGAAGTCATAACAAATACCGTGTAAAAGAATTCCAACAATCAACATAGCAGTTTTTTCATCTGCATTGCCGTAAGCGAAAAGTAGATATCGAAGCACCCATGCCAACATCCCAATTAACAGTGTTTTTTTCAGGCCGAGTTGAATCAAAAAGTAGGGGAGTAGAAGCATGAATATCACTTCTGACACTTGGCCCCAAGCCATCTTTCCTGTTGGATTGCTCAAGCCAATTTCTGTTAAAAAAGGATTTGCGTTTTGGTAATAAAAAGCCAAAGGAATACATAACAGGATGGATGAGATGAAAAAAATCAGGTAATTCTTATCATTGAAAAGTTTTAGCGCATCTAAGCCCAAGATTTGGCGCATACTTACCTTATCATCAGCACTGCTTAAGGGAGGTGTTTTGGGTAAGAAAAAACTAAAAGCTCCTAAGGTAAAGGATGCATAAGCAGCCATCAAAAAGGTATTTTTTAGCATTCCATCAGCAACAGATGACGAACTGTCCCATGAAAAGTAGTAGCTAATTAGTGTTCCGGCAATAATCCAACCCACAGTGCCAAATACACGGATCAAGGAAAACTCTTTTGCAGCATCTTTCATTTGATAAAATGAAACCGAGTTGACAAGAGCGAGTGT
>CAXRDL010000061.1:0-5824 GCA_964229535.1 Flavobacteriaceae bacterium
CCAGTCGTCATAGATAGAACTTAACATTGAAATGTACTCTGAATTGTCCTCTTCGTTCTTGATTTTGTGACCTAGAATGCGCTCCCCATAGATGTATGTGGCTTCATTTAGCTCTGGACAATGTGTTTTTACTTCCAACCAGGGTGCATAGGCGGAATCGTAGTTTTTCACTTTTGCAAACTCTGCAAAAATACTGAGGTTTGCTGGGCAGTCTGCTACAGATTGAGCAGAGAGTGCTCCAAATGGGAATAAAAGTAGAATTAAAAAGGTTAAATTTTTCATTTTAATTGTATTTACGCTTTATAAACCAACGATCATTGAGTGAAAACCCAATGCGGATGTTGACATAATCTTCTTCAATAAGTGACTCGCCTCCGGCTCCCAATTTTCCAAGTTCAAAGCCCATATTGACATTCGAAAAGCCAGCTACTGGTAAGCCAACCCCAAAAGTAATGCCAGTATTTTCAATCGCTTTGTCATTCAGAATCATTCCTGTTTTAGACGAAACAAACCCAATTCGGTATACGATGCGTTTCCAATAACTGGAAAACGAATCGTATTCTGGGATAAAATAACCCCCTATTGATAGCTGGGAAGCTGGTTCGTATCGCACACTCCCTACAGCGTAAAACGCATTGTCAATAGAGCCATCTGTCTCAGTCCACTGTCCACCAATATACCATTTTTTGGGCTCTCCAATTCCACCACCTATGGTTTGTTTGGCGGGGAGCTCACTTCTGGTTTCATCGAGTCCCTCAAGAAACAAATTTACTTCTTGCGTATCGCGTTGTTCGCCAAGTGAGGTGAATGTGGATATGGAGCGAACATTAAAAGATTCAAGATTGGCTATCGGTTGATAGGCATAATGCAATTGCATTTGTAGCCGATTCGAAAGGTGGATCTTATAATATGAGGATAGATTCCACTCCACACCTCTCAACTCCGATTCGTTGTTTAGCTGTGAGAGTAAATCAATTCCATCGTCTTGTCGAGTGTGGACTCTAAAAATCGATCCAAAATTGTAGTGAACCGAAGCCCCAATCCCCAAATTTTTTACGGGAGAGAACCCCAAAGAAAAGAAAACCTGATTGATTCCGCCATTTCCTTCATAATTGGAATTGGAACTCAGACCATTAATTTCGTCGGAAACACTGAGTCTATAGCCAACTGCTGTTTTTGGCAGAAGCCCAAAACCAAATCCGAAATACTTTGTCGGGATAGCCACTGTCATATAATCAATACCAGCCGTTTCATTTTTTGAAGAGTTGGCATCTGATATAAAATCTCGTCTCGAATAATTTGCGCCGATATTGTAGTTGACAAGTTTCAGTTCAGCCAAAGAAGCAGGAGATGAAACGTTGTGATGAATACTATCAACATGTGCCACAAGTCCCCCCATAGATCTTTGATCAGCAGTTCCTGAAAACAAGGACTCCCCCAATCCGTAAAAAGAATAGGGTGAAAGTGTTCCTTTTTGAGCAAACAAATGGGAAGTGATGAGTAGAGAAGTGATTAAAAAAAAGCGAGTCATTTATGACTTATTCGTTTCAAGCAAGAGGTTTAGGCCGATGGCTAAAAAATTTTCGTTCGCTAAGATGCCATTTTTTACCCGTTTAGACAAGAAACTAGCGTCTCCACCTGTTAAAATTATCCTAAATGTTGGTATGGATGTTTCAAATCGACTAATAAATGCCTTTATCTCAGCAACAACACTCGATATTACCCCATGATGCATGGCCTCATCGGTATTAGTGGGCGGAAAAGATGAAGGTTCCTTTATCTCCAAATTGGGGAGTTGATGGGTAAACCTATGCATAGCTTGATATCTCATCATCAAACCTGGGCTGATAACTCCGCCAAGGTGGTGTGCTTTTGCAGTCATCAAATCATAAGTAATGCAAGTACCCGCATCGATAATCAAAACATTTTCACGAGGAAACAAGTAAGCCGCAGCTGCTAGACCCACCACCCTATCGATCCCCAAATTTGTAAAGGGATCATAATCTGAAGTAAAAGGAAGTTGAAGCTGATGATGTACTTCCACACATTGCGTATTGCTATAAAGGGTTTCCAAATTCGATTGAGTATTCCCGACCTGCGAAAGAATGGAATGTGTGATTTTATGTGTATCGAGAATCGATTGCCATGGAATGGTTTCCGTACTGGAAAACTTCTGGATTGATTGTAGTTCTAAGACGTCAAAAAAGCCGAGCTTGATCTGTGTATTTCCGATATCAATTGTGAGATTCAAAACAATAATTTGCAAGTGCTAAAATACTGGAATTTTTATTAGACCCTTGTCAGTTCTATAAAGGGTTTTATATTTGCATCTGCCTAAGCGCATGGTACCTTAGCTCAGTTGGTAGAGCAAAGGACTGAAAATCCTTGTGTCCCTGGTTCGATTCCTGGAGGTACCACAAACTCCGAGCTTGTTGTAAGCTCGGAGTTTTTATTTATAACATCTTTAAAAAATCGATTTCCTGTTTGGTCAAGTGCCGCCATGTTCCTCTTGGAAGGTCTTTTTTGGTGAGCCCTGCAAAAACAACTCGATCCAAAGCAATCACCTCATAACCCAAGTGTTCAAATATGCGCCGTACGATTCTGTTTCTGCCCGAGTGAATTTCCAATCCAATTTCTCGTTTACTCGCTCCTTGGACATAGCTTACCTCATCGACTTTAACAGGGCCATCATCGAGGGTAAATCCCCGACGAATCTGCGCCAAATCATGCGGTTTTAAGCTTTTGGAAAGTACCACGTGGTAAAGTTTCTTGACCATCGACGACGGATGGGTTAGTTTTTTGGCCAGATCACCATCATTGGTAAATAACAATAGTCCCGTTGTTGGGCGATCAAGGCGACCCACAGGGACAATGCGAGAGGGCGTTGACTTTGCAACCAGATCCATTACTGTTTTTCGACCGCGCTCGTCTTTGGTGGTTGTTATAAATCCCTTTGGCTTGTTGAGAAGGACATAGGCCTTTTTTTCAGGGGTAATACGTTTCCCATCAAAATGCACAACGTCTCCTTCCTGAACTTGATAGCCAAGCTCTGTAACGACCTTATTGTTGACCTTTACCACACCCAACCCAATGTGCATATCGGCTTCTCTACGAGAACAAATCCCCGCATGGGCAATGTATTTATTCAGACGAGTTGTGCTTTTGGGGGTTGATTTCTTTGCAGATGATTTTCTTCGCTTCATAGTTCTGCAAAGGTATAACAACTAGATTGGGATTTTCAACAATGGCAAGCAGATTATGCCTAATAAAATCAGTGCCTTTATCCCAAATAGAAGAAGAATCAATTGATTGGTTTTTGAAAACCTCCACAACAATATGGTAAAGAATACCAAAAACACCAAACTGGTGATAAAATAGTACAGCATTCCATGTAAAGAATAGAAGAAATGCAACAGTAAAAAGACACCAAAACAAAAACACACCAATAGAGTAATAAGGGCTTTGGCTTGGACTTCCCCATAAACTGTGGAAATGGTCTTGTAGTTATTTGATAGATCCCCTTTAATATTGCATAAATCTTTAACCAGTTCTTTAATAGAGATCAATAGCAACAAATAAGATGCAAGGGTAAATATTTCCATTGTGAAATTTTTAAAATACACGGTTATCGCAAAAAATGGCAATACAGTTAATGTTGCAGAAACCAGATTTCCAATAAATAAATATCGCTTTAGGAATCCCGAATAAAGCGCCATACTTATAATGTATCCACAAAAGAATAGAGCTGATCGCTGGGAAACGCTACTGGCAACCAATAGTGCAACCCCATTGAAGGTAAAATATCCGATCAGCTTGGAGCGTTCAGATATATTTTGCTCCAATAGGGTTTTTTGGGGACGGTTAATCAAATCTTTCTCTTGATCAAAAAACGCATTGATTATATAACCCGCAGCTACGGATAGTACAGTCGCCAAAACAATCAACCACAAATTGATATCCAAAAAGGTCTCACTAGTGCTGGTCTCAGTTGAAAAGATAGAAGCTGCAGATAGGAGTTGGGCAACAACCAGAACTGCTAGATTCTGTCCCCGAACCAAGGAAAGTAAGCTAATCGTCTTCAGAAATACGCCATCTTGACTAGGCAAAACAAAAAGATTAGAAAGTATAAACGACTTCCAGTCGGTGGTCTTTCAATACAGACTGTGCCTTAGAGATATCTTCCGTAAAGCCGAGTATGTATCCACCTCCACCCGATCCACAGAGTTTGAGGTAATAGGCGTTGGTGTCAATTCCTGTTTTCCAAAGCGCATGAAACTGCTCTGGAATCATGGGTTTAAAATGTGTAAGTACGGTTTTGGAAAGTCGTTTTAAATCCCCAAATAAAGATTTGATATCACCTGTTAAAAAATGCCCTACACAGCGATCAGAATAAGAGATAAACTGTTCTTTGATCATTTTCCTAAAAGAAGGAGACTCCATGTTTTGCATAAAAATATTGACCATCGGAGCCGTTTCTCCCATCGATCCACTGTCGATTAAAAAGACTGCTCCCTTCCCTGCCTGTGGTTGAGACGGGATTCCAGTGGGCTCCAGAATATCTTTGGAATGTATTAAAATAGGTAAACTCAAAAAACTATTTAGCGGGTCTAAACCAGATGATTTTCCATGAAAAAAAGATTCCATCTGGCCGAAAATTTGTTTGAGCTTAAGCAACTTATCTCGAGTGAGGTTTTCCAAAATCGTGATTTTGTTGTTCGCATAACGATCATAGACAGCCGCAACCAATGCGCCACTGCTTCCGATGCCATATCCCTGTGGAATACTACTGTCAAAGTACAAGCCCTTGGCCAAGTCTTCACGAAGTTGTTTGGTGTTAAAAGTTACCAAAGTACGATTGATATGTTCAAGGTAGTCCGCAAATTCATTCAACTTCTGATTCGATGCTTGCGCTTCATGGTTTTTGGAGTCTGATATTTTAAGGGCTCCCTTATAAAAGTTATAGGGTATCGAAAGGCCTTTGGCATCTTTGATGATACCGTATTCTCCAAAGAGTAAAATTTTGGCGTAAAATAAGGGTCCTTTCACGTGTTAAAGCTACACTTTTTTTAGTCCCGTGCCAACTCGATCGTAAATCAATTCATTGTCTTGGCAATATTTGCGCAAATCGGACGCAATAAATTGGTCGATTTTCTTTGCTTCGTGTGCAGGATACAACAAATGTACATTTGCTCCTGCATCGAGGGTGAATGTAAGATTTAACGCTGTTGTCTTACGATATCTTCTTACCTCTTGTATAATTTGAATGGTATTTGGGTGCATCAAAATATAAGAAGGTGAAGAGGTCAACATCATGGCATGTAAACTCAATGCCTCTCGCTCAACCAAATCACTAAACCCATCCATATCTCCCTTTTCTAAAATCGTTAAAAGGGCTTGATAGTGAGCTTTGGCTTGCGTAAAACGGTTTTCCGCAAAGGGATGGTTATGCATCAGATTGTGACCAACTGTACTACTGACTTCTTTTTGCCCCTTATCAACTAATAATATGGTGTCTCGATAGGTTTTAAAAACATCTGCTGCTTTTGTCCAGCGAACACCAAATAAATCGCTGCTGTCAGGTGTTGCAGCATGCTTTCCCCAAAGCACAAGAGGGCCTTCCACGCTACGAGCTGCACTTCCCGATCCCAATCGAGCGAGAAATGAACACTTTTTTATTTGATCTTCTGCAGTGAGTGAGGGATAAATTTGCTTTTCAAGATCCATTATCGCAGCAGCGAGTGCAGCCATAGCCGATGCAGAGGAAGCAATTCCACTGCTGTGCGGAAAGGAATTTACAGTATCGATCTGGAGATGATACTCATTT
>CAXRDL010000062.1:0-37458 GCA_964229535.1 Flavobacteriaceae bacterium
ATCCATCCCCAGAATACTGCCAGCCACTTCCTCGACCTTGTCGATTCCTTTGGCGAGCTTCACACCACCGCCTTTGCCACGGCCCCCTGCATGAATCTGGGCTTTGATCACAAACCAAGATGTGCCTGTCTCTTCAGACAAAGCCTCGGCTGCCGTTAGTGCGTCCTTTGTGTTTTGGGCAACTTTTCCCCTCTGTATACGAACCCCAAATGAAGATAAAATCTCTTTGGCCTGGTACTCATGTACGTTCATTGTGCTGTTTGTTTGCTGCAAAAATAGAAAACAAGCACCGATCACAACAGAGAATTATTATTTTGTTTTGTTATATTTATAACATTTTGTTGTATTTTTATATCATTCTCAAAAATGGTTTTGATATCAGAAAGAACAAAGCTAGATTTGCAGCAAAATTTTTCCGATGGAAAATACCGTATTGAAATCGATAGCAAATCAATTTGGAAGTCCCATCTACGTCTATGACGCAGAGAAAATGGAACACCAATACAAGCGATTGACACAGGTATTTCAAAATGTACCGCAATTGCGAATCAACTATGCCGTGAAAGCCCTATCTAATGTGAATATCCTCAGTTATATGCACAATTTGGGTGCTGGATTGGATACCGTTTCGATACAGGAGGTCAAACTCGGTTTGTCTGCAGGGGTTCCGGCCCAAATGATCATCTTTACGCCCAACGGTGTATCGCTTGAGGAAATCGAGGAAGCAGCAGCACTCGGGGTCCAAATCAATATCGATAACCTCTCTCTACTCGAGCAATTTGGGAGCAAACACCCTGATGTTCCCGTATGTATTCGCATCAATCCCCATGTGATGGCTGGTGGCAATGCCAATATCTCTGTGGGACATATCGACTCCAAATTTGGGATCAGCATCCATCAATTGCCACATATTGTTCGGATTGTCGAAAATACAGGCATGCGCATCAACGGGATTCATATGCACACAGGCAGTGATATTCTTGATATCGATGTGTTTTTGCATGCGGCTGAAATTTTGTTTACCACCGCAAAGTCCTTTCACGATCTTGAGTTTTTGGATTTTGGGAGTGGATTTAAGGTGCCTTATCATCCCAATGATATTGAGACCAATATCGAAGAACTGGGACAAAAACTTGGGGAGCGGTTTCAATCGTTTTGCAAAGACTACGGCAAAGAATTGACCTTGGCGTTTGAGCCTGGGAAATTTTTGGTGAGCGAAGCGGGATATTTCCTCACCCAAGTCAATGTAGTCAAGCAAACCACCTCAACAGTATTTGCGCAAGTCAATAGTGGTTTTAACCACCTCATTCGACCCATGCTCTACGGCTCACAACACCATATCGAAAACATCTCCAATCCCAATGGGCGCGAAAGGTTTTATTCTGTAGTGGGCTATATCTGCGAAACGGACACCTTTGCCAACAACCGAAGAATCAATGAGATTTCGGAAGGCGATTTGTTGTGTTTCCACAATGCGGGTGCTTACTGTTTTTCCATGGCGAGCAACTATAACTCACGCTTCCGTCCAGCGGAAATTTTCTGGCACCAAGGCGAAGCCAAATTGATTCGAAAAGCAGAACAGTTTGAGGATTTACTTCACAACCAAGTTGTTCTTGACTTGGCTGCGGTGAAGGTATAACTACCCAATCACCCCAGAGCCAATCAACTCATCTTTGAGATACCAAGCGGCAAATTGTCCAGCGGCAATCGCAGACTGGGGTTGGTCAAAGACCAAATACAGCCCTGTTGATGTTGGATGTAGCGTTGCTTTTGCCAATGGCTGGCGATAGCGGATACGCGCCCATACTTGCATGGGCTCATGGGGCATGAGGTCTGGGCGTACCCAATGCACGTCCGCTTGCGCAATCCACAAGGCAGAGCGTAGCAGCCCAGGGTGAGACTTTCCCTCGCCAACATAAATTATATTGTCTTTTACATCCGTAGCCAAAACAAAGAGCGGGTCTTTGGTACCGCCTACGGCCAAGCCCTTCCGCTGGCCCACGGTAAAAAAATGCGCCCCATCATGGGTGCCGACTTCCATGCCATCGGTAGGCGTATAACTGTATTTGGCGGCAAGACCTTCGGGCGTTTCTTCACGCTTGATTTGATACATCGGATGACCATCTGCAACCTGAATAATTCGACCTGCTTTAACGGCAAGTTGTTGCTGTAAAAATTCTGGTAAGCTCACCTTCCCC
Organism: Flavobacteriaceae bacterium; assembly: GCA_964229535.1. GTDB lineage: Bacteria > Bacteroidota > Bacteroidia > Flavobacteriales > Flavobacteriaceae > UBA724. Next base: position 2,199 of record CAXRDL010000062.1, read on the forward strand.
ACAAAGCACAAACCCTGTGAGTCCCGCTTTTCTGCAGTGACCAACCCTTGTTCTTTGGCGATTTTCCGCACCTCTGGCTTGGTCAATTCGCCAATTGGAAACAGTGTTTTGGCCAATTGCGCCTGATTGAGCTGACACAAAAAATAAGATTGGTCTTTGTTGTTGTCCACCCCTGCCAACAAGCGATATTGCGTTGTTCCTTCAATCTCCACTTGTCCTTTTCGGCAATAGTGGCCCGTAGCCACAAAATCAGCTCCCAATTCCATTGCGATTTTGAGAAATACGTCAAATTTGATTTCACGATTACACAAGACATCTGGATTGGGTGTACGACCACGCTCATACTCAACAAACATATAATCCACAATGCGTTGTTTGTATGCCTCGCTTAAATCCACCGTTTGAAAGGGAATCCCAAGTTTTTCAGCGACTAGCATCGCATCGTAACTGTCCTCGAGCCAAGGGCACTCTTTGGAGATGGTGACGCTATCGTCATGCCAGTTTTTCATAAACAAACCGATTACCTCATAGCCCTGTTGTTGCAACAGATAAGCTGTCACACTCGAATCGACTCCACCAGAGAGTCCAACAACTACACGTTTTGAATCGGATTTCATCGCAAAGCAAAGGTAACCAAAAGCGGTCTAGCGACGGCGACCTGTCCGTTTTTGCTGTTCGGCTTGTTCCATCATCTCTTCCATTTTTCTTTGGAATCGACTTTGCTTTTTGGGCTTCTTTTTGTTTTCCTCAATCTGGATAAAGATTTTTTCTTCATCGATGATATAGTTTTTAATCACCAACATTATCCCAATGGTAATGAGGTTTGAAATCAGATAATACAAGCTCAATCCAGAGGCGTAGTTATTAAAGAAAAACAACATCATGATCGGCATGAGGTAAATCATAAACTTCATGTTTGGCATACCGGGTTGGGTGGGTTGCATTTGCTGACCCATGGTCATTTTTGAATACACAAAAATAGCGATTGATGCCAAGAGCGGGAACAGACTCACATGATCTCCATAAAACGGGATGGAAAAAGGAAGGTCTAAAATGGCGTCATAGGACGACAGGTCCTCCGCCCATAAAAAGGATTTTCCACGAAGGGAGAAGGCAACTGGAAAAAAGTAAAACAATCCCAAGAAAACGGGCAACTGCAACAAGCTCGGCACACAACCGGCCATGGGGTTTGCCCCTGCCTTGGAGTAGAGCTTCATGGTTTCCTGTTGCTTTTTCGCACGGTCATTTCCATATTTATCATTGAGCGCATTGATTTCGGGTCGTAATACTTTCATTTTTGCCTGTGACAAATAAGATTTATATGTCACTGGCGATAATGCCAATCGAACGATAATTGTCATCACGATAATGGCAATCCCATAAGGCAAGAACCCACTCAACAACCCAAACAAAGGGAAAAATAAAAAGCGGTTCATCCAGCCGATGATTCCCCAACCAAAGGAGATGGATTCGGACAGATTCTCATCATAGGTTTTTAAAATCTCATAATCTGTTGGACCGATAAACCAGTCAAATGACGTGTTTAAAGCCCCATTTTGAGAAGCGATGGCTGTTGTGGTTTCAAATCGTTTTAAAAACACCGAATCGTCGCTGTTGTCGGGGTTCATCAAAGAAGATGACTCCACATCAATCGACTCAAATTGGGTGGTTGGAATGAGAATCATGCTAAAGAAATGCTGTCGGTACGAAATCCAAGACACCGCTTTGTCTTTATCATCATCTTCACCCATCGCGGATAAGGCCTGTACTTTATCGCCTTCATACTGATAGGTCAACTGGGTGTATCGGTTTTCATAATCGGCACTCAATGCATGGCGAAACCCATCCAAGCCCCAGTATAAATCGGTTTCGGGCTGAACGTTCAAACCACTAGAGCGTATCCCAAATTGAAAACGATATGCCTGACTGTCTTCCCGTTCTTTGGAGAGGGTATAAATATAGTCCAATGTTCCTCCTGCGACTTGAGAACGCATCGTGAGTTGGTTCCCATCTAGAGTCGGCAAAAAGTCCAAGTCACGGGTGTTGATCAAAGCTCCGTTGGCTTCGATCCGCAAGTTGAAATCTGTGTTTCCGTCTTTGACAACAAAAACCTGCTCGTTGAGGTGGTTGGTGTGTTGTTTGAGTTCAGCTTCTTGGATAAATCCTCCTTTGGAGGTTACTGCCAAGCGCAACAACTCATTTTGTAGTGTTGTGACTTGTTCGGGTATGGAATCCATCACAACGGGTGCATTATTTGCAACCGGAACGGCAGGTTGCGGAGCATCATCCACTTGGGATTGGGTAGTTGTGGGATTGGTCTCCAACTGCGCATTTTGCTCCATCATTTCCGACTGGTCATACATCATCCAAATCAGAACGAGGAAAAGCAAAAAGAAACCGATAATTTGTAAGGGGTCTATTCTTTTTTCTTCCATCTTGGGTTATTTTTTAGATTGAGCATAGCGGTTGCACGCATTCACAAAACCGACAAACAAAGGGTGTGGATTGGCAACTGTACTGCTGTATTCTGGATGATACTGCACGCCGACAAACCACGGGTGTGCAGGGAGTTCAATCGCTTCCACGAGTTTGGTTTCGGGGTTGACTCCCGAGGCAATCATGCCATGCGCTTGATATTGTTCGTAATAGGCATCATTGAACTCATAGCGGTGCCGATGACGTTCTTCAATGCGGTCATTTTCATACACCTTGTGCAACAGTGAATCCTTTTCAATCGCGCAAGTCCAAGCACCCAATCGCATGGTTCCGCCTTTTTGAATGATATTGCGTTGTTCATCCATCAACGAAATCACGGGGTGCGGGGTGTCCGCATCCATTTCAACGGAATTGGCAGCGGGTAGTTGGAGTACATTCCGCGCATACTCGATCACAGCCATTTGCATTCCCAAACAAATCCCAAAGAATGGAATCTGATGTTCACGAACATATTTGACCGCATTGATTTTGCCTTCAATCCCACGCTCTCCAAAGCCCGGTGCGACGAGAACCCCATCGAGATTGGCGATTTTTTCTTGTACATCCTTTTCCTCCAAATACGAGGAATGAATCGGAACCACCTTGACTTCTACTTCATTGGCAGCACCTGCATGCACAAAAGATTCCAAAATGGATTTGTACGAATCTTGCAACTCAACATACTTTCCGATAAGTCCAATAGTTACCGTGCTTTTTGGGTTTTTGTGACGTTTGAGAAAATTCTTCCAGTGGGTCAAGTCGGGTTGGTTATCATCTTCAATTCCCAATCGCTTCATCACCACCTGATCCAGACCTTCTTCATACATCAATATCGGCACGTCATAAATGGTCTCTGCATCGATCGATTGAATGACGGCTTCTTGCTCGACATTGCAAAACAAGGCCAGTTTTTTCCGTAAATCGTCCGAAAGTTCATGTTCGGTTCGACATACCAAAACATCTGCATTGATTCCGCTTTCCATCAGGGTTTTTACAGAGTGTTGGGTGGGTTTGGTTTTCAATTCTTTTGCAGCGGATAAAAACGGCACAAGCGTAAGATGGATAACCACGCAGTTTTCCCGACCGAGTTCCCATCGCAATTGACGTACGGCCTCGATATAGGGCAAGGACTCTATATCACCGACTGTACCACCGATTTCGGTGATCACCACATCGTGCTCGTCGCCTTTCCCCAAAAGTTGCATGCGCGCCTTAATCTCGTTTGTGATATGCGGAATCACCTGGACGGTTTTCCCTAAAAAGTCACCGCGTCGTTCTTTCTCAATCACACTTTGATAGATGCGCCCCGTTGTGACATTGTTTGCCTGCGAGGTCTTCACATTGAGAAAGCGCTCATAATGTCCGAGATCCAAATCGGTCTCAGCGCCATCGTCTGTCACATAGCACTCCCCATGCTCGTAGGGGTTGAGCGTTCCTGGGTCAACATTGATATAGGGATCAAATTTTTGGATGGTGGTTCGCAAACCGCGGGCTTGTAACAATTTGGCGAGGGATGCGGAGATAATGCCTTTCCCTAATGATGAGGTCACTCCACCGGTTACAAAAACGTATTTGGAATTTGGCATTAATCGCTATTTTTTTCCAATTCGTGAACAAAAGTACAAAACGACCATGACAAATTCATCGGATTATTCATCGGGTAGCTCTATGGTTTCATATCCCTTGTGTTGGAGTAAATACACCGCTGTGTTTCGAAACCCTTTGGCTTGCTCCTGAAACAGGAATTTATTCTGTAAATATTGGGTTTCCCCAAGTTCAAAGCCATCGATCAATTCTTCTCGTATGGCGGTTCGGAGTGACAAATCGGTCATCAACTCATACCCACGAATGGCTTCGCGAGTAGGTACTGTACCATAAGCGGACTCATATCGTTCGTACAAGCTGGTCAATGCAATTGGATTGATATCAAATGTTTCTGCATAGGTAAACGACAGATTTCCCAGATGTGATTGGTCGATGTTTTCATCGTCGTATGCCGACGAGCGATCCAAGGTCATGAGTTTTGTTTTTCGGTCCTCGTTTTGCTGGGCATTCAGCATTGACACCACACTGATGATCAGGTTGGTTTTTTTGGTTTCCAGAAACACCCAGTTTTGCTCCAAATGCGAGGTCAGCGAGTCGATGAGTTCGGGTTTGACGAAATTGAATTCTGGGTCAGGGTTTACAATTTCTGCCAAAGGGAACTGTTCTTTTAATCGATTTTGAGTCGCCAGATTTTCAGCATCGGCCACAATCACCACACAGGGATTTTCTGCCGATTGGTCCAGAGAGTCGATATAGCGATGCATGCGTTCTCTGAGCAATTTGTTATCTGTTGAGCTATGTACCACGTTTTTGCGCATGGCCAACGGCTTGGTCGTGAGCGGAGAAACCAAGGGATACTTGCGGTTTTCCAATTTTTCAGAGACCGTGTTAAAGTGTCGTGGCACAAAAGGCCCAACGACAAAATCATAGGACGAAAAGTCATTGGCGTCCAAGAGTTGGTTGATCCGAAAGTTACTGTTTTCCGTATCCAAGACTGTGAAATCGATTGACAAACCAAGTTCGACAAGATCTTCCATGGCCAAGCGTGCGCCTGCATAGAAGTCGAGGGATATGGTTTGCAAATTTCTTGTTTGTAAAATCTGATTCGTTTGTGCCACCGAGTCAATCGGAACTGTTGGTAGGCGAAATGGCGCCAACAAAGCCACTTTTAACTCCGTCTGTCGAAACAAACTATCGCGCAGATTGACCTTTTCAACGATCAAGTTGTCTTCTGTGGTATAGGTCGGAGAATTGCGTTTGGGTAGGCGCAGGATCATTCCTGCCAACAAACCCTTTTCTGACAACTCGGGATTGAGCGCAATTAGCTCTTCCTCACTCACGCCAAACTTCACTTCCAAGCGATAATAGCCCTCTTTGGGTTTTACCGTATAGTAGTTGTAATTGGGGTCAAAGGAGTTGGTTTCGACTGACGCTTCTGGAATCACAAGCATTTGATCAATCGATATGACTGCATCCATGTCTGGATTTGCGGCTTTGAGTTCTTCGAGGGTAATCCCGTATTGATAAGCCACACGCCAAGGCGTTTCCCCTTTTTTGACTGTATGGGTATTGGCTTGGGGTTCTGGTTCTTGTGGGGGTGGAATCTCTTTATACCGCGGAATTTTGAGTTTCATTTTCCGCTTTAAACCATCTTTCAGCTCGGGATTGTAATACAACAACTGTTGCGCACTGATTTCATATCGTTTTGTCAAGCTAAAGCTGGTATCCCCTTTGCGGACTTTATGAATCAAAAAGTGTGTGCGATAGTCTTCATTGGGATCCTGTGCTTGCAGATTTGCGGTGAGCAACCCAAACACAAGTCCAAAAAAGAAAAGCACACGCCTACTCCCACTCAATCGTGGCAGGCGGTTTAGAACTGATATCATAAACTACTCGATTAATTCCTTTGACTCGATTGATGATTTTGTTGGAGATATTTTGCAAAAAGGGATAGGGCAAATTCACCCAATCTGCTGTCATTCCATCGGTGGACTCCACAGCCCGAAGCGCAACGCATTTTTCATAGGTTCTTTCGTCTCCCATGACCCCTACGCTTTGCACAGGTAGCAATATCGCACCTGCTTGCCACACTTGGTCGTATAGCCCTTCTTCCTTTAGTCCATCGATGAATATCGCATCGACTTCCTGAAGCATCTGTACTTTTTCGGCTGTGATATCCCCCAAAATCCGAATTGCCAAGCCAGGCCCTGGAAAGGGATGGCGACCGAGCAAGCTGGGAGATAAGCCCAAGGTTTTACCAACTCGTCTCACTTCGTCTTTAAACAACATCCGTAGGGGTTCAACCACTTTGAGTTTCATATAGCTTGGTAATCCCCCGACATTGTGGTGGGATTTAATCGTTGCTGATGGTCCATTGACAGAAACAGACTCAATCACATCTGGATAAATCGTTCCTTGTGCCAACCATGTGATGTTGGTCAAGGCAGTGGCTTCATCATCAAAAACATCGATAAACACCTTTCCGATGCGTTTGCGTTTTTCCTCTGGGTCGGATACTCCAGCCAAGTGTACTAAAAAGCGATCACTGGCATCGACGCCTTTTACATTGAGACCCAAGCCCTCATACTGCTTTAGAACATCGGTAAATTCATTTTTTCGCAACAGCCCATTATTGACAAAGATACAATGGAGCTGAGAGCCAATTGCTTTGTGTAAAAGCATGGCTGCTACCGTAGAATCGACTCCACCCGAAAGACCCAAAACAACACGATCCTCTCCGATTTGATTTTGCAATGCTGCGATGGTCATCTCGGCAAATGAACTCGGTGTCCAATCTTGAACAACTCCAGCAATGGAGACCAAAAAGTTTTCCAACAACTGCTTACCGTCAGTGGTGTGATAGACTTCAGGGTGAAACTGAATGGCATAGGTCGTTTCGCCTTCAATCCGATATGCGGCATTGTGCACATCATCAGTGCTAGCCAAACAAACTCCTCCTGTGGGTAGGGTTTGAATCGTATCACTATGGCTCATCCATACTTGTGTACCTTGAGAAATACCCGCAAAGAGGGGGTCATCGTTGATCGTTGTGAGTTTGGCACGTCCGTATTCCCGCGTACTGGAAGGTGCAACCTTACCACCTCCAAAGTGCGCCAGGTATTGGGCGCCATAGCATACTCCAAGCAAGGGTTTTTTTCCACGGATTTCTGCTAAATCGGGATGGGGTGCGTCATCTCCACGAACCGAAAAGGGCGAACCCGATAGGATCACCGCTTTAAACGTATCGATCTGTTTTGGTGGGTTGTTAAATGGGTGAATTTCACAATAGATATTCAATTCGCGTACGCGTCGAGCAATCAGCTGGGTGTATTGTGAACCAAAGTCTAGGATTAAAACCTTGTTTTGCATGGTCAAAAATACGATTTCTACCTCGTACTTTTTCTATATCCCTTGCTTTTTTTTACAGCGAAAAGCACATAAAATCTTTTTCGTTTGGGTCGATATGCTTTATCAAAAAGGGGATGAAATCATCGCCATACTGCAAAACAAACTCTGCAAAATTGACCCTGCGCTCTTGCAAATCTCCCATCGGGAATAGCTGTTGTTGGAGTTCGGTTAGGCGATTGACGTGATCCACCAATTTGATACGTTGGGCTTTGAGTAGTCTTTTTTCGAGTCGATCAATTCCCTTTTTTTGCTTTTTTTCCTGTGCTTCTACTGCTCCCAAAAATGAAGCATCGGTTTGTTTTGCAAGGGCGTAAAGTGCTCCAAACTGCTGATCCAAATGCGCTTTGAATTCCCCCAAATCGATATCGATATTGCTGATTTGACGAACCCGATGGTTGATCAACTCGTTGGTTGGTAGAAACAAATCCGCAATCGAAATATCCAGTTTGTCGATCTTTTGTTGCTGCTTATCGCCGATCAACAAAATCGAAGATCGCAGTTTGAGCATGGGCATGGGCAAATCAAAACTCGAAAATACCGCGCTGAGCTGCAACCAATAGGCCAACTCCGAACCGCCCCCAACAGTCACCAAATTGGGTAAAACCACTTCCTGATAAATTGGACGAAACAGTGCGTTGGGGGAAAATCGCTCGGGGTAGGATTTGATTTCCTTGATCAATTCCTGTTTGGAAAATGAAATCGCTGTATCGACAACCCCATAGCCAGTTGTGGTTTTTTCGATGCGCTGCCGTCCCGACTCTCCCATATAAAACAGGTTGATCTCTCTGGGATTGACCTGTGCTTTACTTTTAGTTTGCAAAGCATCATTTAGCTTTTCCACTGTCGTTTCACTCCCCATTTGGATGAGTTGCTCCTCGCATTCTCGTTGGAGATACGGAACAAATTCTTGCTTGAGTCGAGCGTCATCACCATCAACAATGACCAAACCATAGCGACCAAAAAGCTGATGAACCAAAAAGCGAGTCGCATCTGTCAAATTGGAATGCGCGACATAGCTTTGCGCAAAGAGATCCTGGAGTTTTTCCGCATGCGGACGATCGCCCAAATGCTGTTTCCAAACCTCCAAAACCTGACCCAAACCCTCAGTTGACAAACGCCCCACTGGTCCCTGTTGCTCACTTGACCAATGAATACTCTGCCCATTGACTGAAAAGTGGTTGATTTCTTCAAAATCGTGATCCTCTGAGGCCATCCAATAGACTGGTACATAGGTATTCCCGTCCTGAAGTGCGTTCCATTGGTTTGCAATCTTTATGACGTCTATAATTTTATATAAAAAATAGAGCGGTCCCGTAAACAGATTCAGCTGATGCCCTGTAGTTATGGTAAAACTCTTAGGCGACAACAAGCTGTCGATCTGAGTGGTGGGCTCATCCTTGATGTGATGGTATTGGGCAGTCAGTACCTCTTTGAGGGTTTGTCGCTGTTGGGCGGTAAATCGCTTTCCCTGCTGTTGGACATGCGTTGCATCGGGTTGATTCGCAAACGGACGATAAAAACCTGCTAAAGCAGGGTCTGCAGAAACCACACGATTTGCCAAATCAGGCAAGCGCTGCGTGGATGTATGTGGAATCCGATGGATTTGCATGCCGTAAAGATACAACACAGATGACTAGGGACTCGAAAGCGGGAAAATACAATAGAGATGCTTTGCTTTAAAGCATTTCGATTAACCGTTAACGAATAACGATTAACTTTTACCTTTTGAATGCAATTGGCTCTGTTGGGCTGGCGTAGAGGTCAAAGTCTTCGGCTTGTTCAATCGTAACGTCCACAAAATCGCCCAAACGCAAGTAGTGTGCCTTGGCGTCAATGCGGATTTCGTTGTCGACATCTGGTGAGTCATACTCCGAACGTCCGATATAGTAGTTGCCTTCTTTGCGATCGATCAAACAGCGCAGGGTTTTCCCAATAATTTTCTGATTGTTCTCCCATGAGATTTGGGATTGGATGGCCATGATTTCGTTGGCGCGTTGCTGCTTGACTTCGGCGGGTACATCGTCAACAAGTTGGTGGGCATGTGTATTTTCCTCATGGCTATAAGTGAAGCACCCCAATCGGTCAAATCGGGTGTCGGACACCCATTGTTTGAGCAATTCAAAATCTTCTTGGGTTTCGCCGGGATAGCCCACAATCAGGGTGGTGCGTATGGCCATATTGGGTACACGATCTTTGCAAGTGTTGAGCAGGGCGTTGGTTTTTGCATAGGTTGTTCCGCGGCGCATGGATTTTAAAATGTTGTCTGAAATATGCTGTAAAGGCATGTCGATATACTGACAGACTTTGGGTTCGTCGCGAATCAAGTCGAGGACATCGAGGGGGAAGCCCGTCGGAAATGCATAGTGCAATCGAATCCATTCGATACCATCGACGGTAACGAGTTGGCGCAACAAGTCGGCCAATCGTCTTTTTTTATACAGGTCAAGTCCGTAATATGTTAGGTCTTGGGCGATTAAAATCAGTTCTTTTACTCCGTTGGCTGCGAGCTTTTTGGCTTCTTGCACGAGGGTTTCTATGGGTGTGGATCGGTGTTTGCCTCTCATCAGCGGAATCGCACAAAACGAGCATGGGCGGTCACAGCCCTCCGAAATTTTCAGATAGGCATAGTGCTTGGGGGTTGTGGTCAGGCGTTCTCCGATGAGTTCATGCTTGTAGTTTGCACCTAAGGCCTTGAGTAAAATGGGTAGGTCTGTGGTTCCAAAAAACTGATCGACTTCGGGAATTTCCTGTTCCAAATCGTCTTTGTAGCGTTCGCTCAAACAGCCCGTTACAAAGAGCTTATCGATAGTTCCAGCTTCTTTTTTCTTGGCAAAGTTGAGAATCGTTTGCACAGATTCTTCCTTAGCGTTATCAATAAACCCACAGGTATTGACCACCACGATATTGCCCTCTTTTTCATGGACGACTTGTTTGTCGTTGGCCTGAAGTTGTCCCATCAAAACCTCGGAGTCGTAGATGTTCTTAGAACAGCCCAAGGTAACGACATTGATGGTGTTTTTTTTAAGGGATTTTGTTCGCATATTAGGCCATTAAAACAAGGAATCTACAAATTCTTTTGGACGAAATTCTTGCAAGTCTTCCATCCCTTCGCCAACCCCGATATATTTGACAGGCACTTGCATTTGATCGCAAATCCCCAATACCACTCCCCCTTTAGCAGTGCCATCAAGCTTGGTGATGGCCAAGGCAGTGATTTCGGTAGCTTGTGAAAATTGACGCGCTTGCTCGAATGCGTTTTGCCCCGTAGAGCCATCGAGTACCAACAACACCTCATGGGGTGCATCGGGAATCGATTTTTGAATCACTCTTTTGATTTTTGCCAATTCGTTCATCAGATTGACCTTGTTGTGTAATCGTCCTGCGGTGTCGATAATGACATGATCGACGCCTTGGGAGAGTCCAGACGCAACCGCATCATAAGCCACAGAAGCTGGGTCACTGCCCATATGTTGCTTGACAATCGGCACGCCTACTCTTTCTGACCACATGGTCAGTTGATCGACTGCTGCAGCGCGGAAGGTGTCTGCAGCACCGAGAAGGACTTGCTTACCAGCAGCGTGATAAAGGTGGGCGAGCTTTCCTATGGTGGTGGTTTTACCAACGCCATTGACCCCCACAACCAAAGTTACTCGTGGTTTAACTTCGCGCGGGCTTTCCTCTTGTAAGTCCAACAAAGTGGTGATTTCGTCTCGAAGGATTAAATGCAGCTCCTTGGAATTCATGTACTTGTCCTTGGCCACACGTTTTTCAAGAAGGTCTATGATTTTTAGGGTGGTATCCACACCGATATCCGCACTGATCAACACCTCTTCCAACTGATCTAATACACTGGCATCAACCGTACTTTTTCCAGCAACTGCTTTCCCAATTTTGTCGATAAGCGATTGCTTGGTCGGCTCGAGTCCCTTGTCTAATTTTTCTTTGGAAAAAAACCGCTTGAAAATCCCCATTCTTCTTTTTTGTAAATGTAAGAAATAAAAAAAGCCACGAATCGTGGCTTTTATGATTGTTTAATGTGGTTGTTATTTTTTGGCAAGCCACTCATTCACTTGCTCAGGGAGCATCGTAGATTCTACAAAAGTGTACGCACCAGATTTATCGCTTTTAACCATTTTGATGGCTTTGGTCAAACGTTTTGATGATGTCTGTAAAGTTGCAACGGTTTTCTTTGCCATGATTACTTAATTTCTTTGTGAACAGTCATTTTTTTCAAAATCGGGTTGAATTTTTTCAATTCAATACGATCAGGCGTGTTCTTTTTGTTTTTGGTTGTGACATAACGAGATGTACCAGCAAGGCCTGAAGCTTTGTGTTCTGTACATTCTAAAATCACTTGAACTCTATTTCCTTTTTTAGCCATGACAATGTATTTAGAGGACGCCTTGGGCTTTGGCTTCTTTGAGCACGGCCGCAAGTCCTTTTTTATTGATGGTTTTTAAAGCAGACGTTGAGAGTTTGAGGGTGATCCACTTCTCTTGATCTGTCAAGTAGAAGCGTTTTTTGATCAAGTTCACTTCAAAACGTCTCTTTGTTTTGTTCATCGCGTGGGAAACATTGTTTCCAACCAACGCTTTTTTACCGGTAATTTGACAAACTTTTGGCATTGCAAAAATTGATTTTTGTAATCGGAGTGCAAATAAACAATATTTTTAACGTACTGGCAAATGTTTTTTATCGATTAGCCCAGCATTTTTCTCGCGAGCTCCAAGGCCTTATTCACGGTTTTCTGAACGGTCTTTTCTCTGTTCTTGCCAAAGGCAAAGCGTTCAACACGTTCAAAATCGGGTCCGACAAGGGCAATCACCACGGTTCCCACCTCTGCATCGGAGTCGCCTTTGGTTGGTCCTGCATTGCCAGTTGTTGCGATGGCATAGGTGCTTTTCATTCGATCACGAACCCCTTTGGCCATCGCCAAAGCGACCTCCTCACTCACCACAGTATGTGTTTTGATCAAATCGTCAGATACTCCCAATACATCTTGCTTGGTCTCTGTTTTGTAAGCGACTACTCCCCCATAAAAATAGGCCGAAGCCCCTGGAATCGACGAGAGCAATGCCGCAACACGTCCCCCAGTGCAACTTTCTGCTACCGCAATGGAAGATTGTTTCTCGATCAGTAAATCCCCGATTTGTGCTTCAATCGGGCGGTCAGATTCAAAGCCTGTGATAATCTCTCCAATCAATGGGCGAAGACTGTCAAAATAATGATCCACCTCCTTTTGCAGTTGATCCTCATCATCGCCACGCGCCGTGAGTCGCAATCGCACACGCCCTAAATTTGGCAAGTATGCGAGCTTTATATGTGAGGGTAGCGCTGCTTCCCAGTCGTGGATGACTTCCGCAATACGACTTTCGCCCCATCCGTAGGTCATCATGGTTTTGTGTATCAGAACAGGTCGCTTAAAATGATTCTTGAGCTTGGGAATGAGTTGCTTACCCATGATGTTTTTCATCTCATAAGGCACGCCCGGCAAAGCAACAAACACAGTTGTGTTCTTTTCCATCCACATTCCCACAGCCGTACCAAACCGATTTTCCAACAAAACGGCTTTGGAAGGCACCATTGCCTGGGCGCGGTTTAGGTCATTGATCGGGACATTGACATATTGTGCAAAGAGTTTTTCGATATGCGCCAATACATCTGGATTGTGTACCAAATCATCGTTGAAAAAACGACAAAAGGCAGTTTTTGTGATATCATCTTTGGTCGGCCCCAAACCGCCAGTGAGCAAAACAAGGGAAACACGCTGCTGCGCTGCTTCCATGGCATTGGTAATGGCATGCTCGGAGTCGGATACCGAGGTGATTTGAGAAACTTCAATGCCGATGGTATTAAGTGATTTGGCAAGAAAAGCGGAGTTCGAATCCACAATCTGACCGATCAAAATCTCGTCGCCAATGGTAATGATTTCTGCTTGCATTATTTGATCTTCAGCGTAAATGCGTGTTGACCTGCCAACTGTCCTGTAAGTTCATCGCCCTTTTGTACAAGACCCACTCCAGATGATGTGCCAGTAAACAAGATATCGCCAATTTTGAGGGTGAAATAACGCGATACATGACTGATAATTTCATCAATGCCCCATATCATATTGGCAGTGGAGTCGTTTTGAACGACCGCACCGTTTTTTGTCAACTGGAATTGAAGGTCGTTGATATTCGGAAATTGGGACTTGTCAAACCATTGACCAATATAGGCAGCACCATCAAAAGACTTGGCCTTTTCCCATGGCAAACCTTTGGCTTTGAGTTCGCTTTGCAGGTCTCGAGCAGTAAAGTCCAGTCCCAGTCCAATTTCGTCGTAATACTTGTTTGCAAATTTGGTTTGTATATGCTTGCCAATACGGTTGATTTTGACAAGGACCTCCACCTCGTGGTGAATTTCGTTGGAGAAATCAGGTATAAAAAACGGTTGACCCTTTTGCCCCAAACACGAGTCGGGCTTCATAAAAATGACAGGCGCATCTGGGCGATCGTTTTGGAGTTCTTCAATATGCTTTGCGTAATTACGCCCGACACAAATGAGTTTCATCAGGACTGATTTAGGGAGTTGAGTCGAATGGCAGTCAGCACCTTTTTTGTGTAGAGTGGAAAATCTGCCTCCAAAAGCCATCCGAAATAACCCGGTTCTTTTTCAAGAACCTCAACAACGGTCTTTCCCTTGTGTTTTCCAAATCCAAATATGGGTTCGTTTTCTTTATTGGTGCGGATATATCCTGCAAAATCCACACTGTTATGACGTGTGGTAAACTGACTCAGCATGTCCACATCGTTTTCCAAATCGTCATAGCGTTCGATTTGTGCTTTGAGCACCTCAAAAGTGGCTTTGGTGTCTGCGCTTGCACTGTGTGCATTGTCGAGGTCTTTGTCGCAATAAAAGCGATAAGCAGCTGTTAATGTGCGTTGTTCCATTTTATGAAAAACGGTTTGCACATCAACCGTTTTGTGTTTTTTAAAATCGACATCGATGTCCGCACGCAACATCTCCTCCGCGAGTAAAGGAATATCAAATCGATCGGAATTGTAACCTGCCAAATCTGACCCTTTAAACCATGTGTAGATTTCCGCAGCGATTTCTTTAAAAACAGGGGCATTCGCGACTTTTTCATTGGTGATGCCGTGTACGGCTGTCGCCTCTGCTGGAATAGGCATACCCGGATTGACAAGCCAAGTGTTTTCTTGTTCAGAACCATCAGGAAATGCCTTTAAAATCGAAATTTCAACAATCCGATCTTTAGCAATGTTGACACCAGTGGTCTCTAGGTCAAAAAAACAAATTGGTCGTTTTAATTGTAACTGCATATTATAATTGTTGTGAACTGTCCCAATTCTCAATTCGCTGTTTTAACGCTTTGATAAACAAACCGCCCATTGCGCCGTTGATGATGCGGTGGTCATAGCTGTGGGAAAGGATCATTTTGCGTCGTATCCCGATAAAATCACCTTTGTCAGTTTCGACCACTGCGGGTACTTTTCGAATCGCTCCTAATGCAAGGATTCCCAGTTGGGGCTGATTGATAATCGGTGTTCCCATCAAACTGTCAAACATTCCAACATTGGTAACCGTATAGGTGCCGTCTTGAACATCATCTGGCTGAAGTGTTCCTTCACGAGCGCGCTTGGCCAAGTCATTCACCCTTTTGGTAAAGCCCACCAAGCTCAACTGGTCCGCGTTTTTAACGACTGGAACAATCAGATTTCCGTCCGACAATGCAGTAGCCATCCCAAGGTTAATATTGCGTTTATGAATAATTTGATTTCCTTCTAAGGAAGAGTTGAGCAAGGGAAAATCACGTAGCACTTGGGCTGTGAGCATCATAAAAATCGGGGTGAATGTGATTTTTTCTCCCTCGCGCTGAAAAAAGGATTGTTTGATTCCCTCTCGCCAATCCCATAACTCGGTGACATCGACTTCGATAAACGATTGTACGTGTGCCGAAGTTTGCAAACTTTTATGCATGTGATCCGCAATCAGTTGCTCCATACGAGACAACGCTCTAGTTTCACCACTTTCTGGTTTGGAGGTTGTAGTCGTTTTAGCTGGTGCCGGATTGGGGTTGGGTTTCGAACTACGAGATTGCAGAAATTGCAATATATCTTTTTTGGTCACACGCCCATTTTTGCCAGTACCGGGGATTTGTTCTAGCTCTGCTTCTGTTAAACCCTCCTTTTTGGCAATGCTTTTGACTAATGGAGAAAAATAGGTGTCTCCGCTTGTGGTTAGTACTGTTGGGGTTGGTGGTGCGAGTATTTCTTTTGCTTTGCTTTACAAGAAGTCTGCTGTGACCTCGGGGGGTTCAGGGAGATCAGCTGGGATTTCTTCGGGCTCGTCTACGTCGGGAAGTTCGTCCGATGTTTCGATGATGGCAAGGGGTTCTCCGACACGAACCACTTGATTTTCTTCGACCAGTTTTTTGAGGAGTTTACCAGAAATTTCGGAAGGTACTTCGGAGTCAACTTTATCGGTAGCAATTTCGACAACGGCATCATCAGCTTCGATGATATCGCCTTCGTTTTTAAGCCATTGGGTAACAGTTGCCTCATCGACACTTTCACCCATAGCAGGTAGTAACAATTTGTACTCAGCCATGCCGCAAAATTACGAATTTAAACGATGCTTACTTCCGATTTATTTTTGGATTTTTTGATGATTGCTCCAGAGCCCCTAGAAAGCACATCACTACTTCCGATAATTCGTTTGTTGTCGGCAGAGATAAACTTGTAGATGTATCGCGTTTGATGAAGTTGCATAAAGCTGATTACTTCATTCCATTGTATTGATTGCATGTCAAACACAATTCCTGTTAATCCATTGGTCTCAACTTGCAAAGTCTCAAGAAGACTTTGGCATTGCTTAATGCTGGGAAACATATTGGTTTGTACGGATTTGTAGAGTTCGGGGTTGACGGATAAGAGAATCCAATCATTGACAAGGACTGGTTTGGTTACATCCCGTCTAGACGACATAATTCTTTTGAATTTGCTAAACAAAAGAGACCCCAACATAAATACAGAGTTCAAAAGCCAATTGTGAGAAAAGTTTTTGTTGTAGTAGTAGGACATCGCATTGAAAAATCGTGTTTCATATGCTTTATTTTTGGGGGTGCTCTCCCCTTTAAAGTGAATAACTTTCGCTTCGGATAGATAAAAATTGGTCAACCCTAATTTTAAGCTGCGGTGAGAGATGTCGATGTCTTCTCCGTACATAAAAAAATTTTCATCAAAGCCAGCAAGTTGATCATAAAGACGTTTTCGCAGAAACATAAAGGCACCAACCAGCACGTCGGTCTTTCCACTTTGGTTTTGCGGAAGACGTAGGTTGTAGTACTGCCCAAACAAACTGGGCAACAGTTTGAAAAGCCCCAAAGACTTTGATACAGCCGCCTGAATCGTGGGAAGACCCCGCTTGGATTCTCGTAAAAATTGCCCTGTCCCATCGGTAAGTTGCGGACCAGAAATTCCCAAATTGGGGTTTGATTCATGGAGAGCGATAAACTGCTTAAAGGTATTTTGTGATACGACTGTATCGGGATTTAAAATACATAGATATCGCCCTTTGGCCAATTTTGCAGCTTGATTGTTTGCCTTTCCAAAGCCAAGGTTGTCAACATTGGCAATCACACGAGCTGATGGGAATTGTTTTCGAACCATATCCACACTCTTATCAGCAGATGCATTGTCGATTACGATTACTTCGGCACGTATGTTTTTAGTGGCAGCATAAACGCTTTCCAAGCACAAGTGTAAAAAATGCTCCACATTGTAGCTGACAATGATAACAGAAAGGTCGATCGTTTTAGATTGTTCCATCAAATGGGATTCGTTTGACTATGCTTCTTCCAAGAGAGATTTCATCTGTATATTCGAGTTCATCTCCAACTGAAACACCTCGAGCAAGTACGGATATCTGCACTTCATATGCGCTGAGTTGCTTATAAATAAAATAGTTCGTTGTGTCACCCTCTACTGTAGTGCTTAACGCCAAAATGACCTCTTTTATTACTCCTGATTTTACTTTTTCAACCAAACTGCCAATTTGCAACTCCTGTGGTCCAATTCCATCCAGTGGAGAAATTTTTCCCCCTAGGACATGATATAGCCCTGTAAATTGAGCAGTGCTTTCGATCGCAATCACATCTCGTACATCTTCAACCACACAGACCAACTGTCGATCCCTTTTGGGGTTGGCACAGATACTACAAGTGGGCTGGTCAGATACATTATGGCAAGATTGGCAGTATTGTATTTCTGTGCGTAAGAGTCTGATTGCTTCTGACAAATCCAAACTCACCGATTCTGGTTGGCGTAGCAAGTGCAAGACCAGTCGCATAGCTGTTCGCCTCCCTATTCCAGGCAAGTGTGCGATTTCTTCAACGGCTTGCTGCACAAATTTAGATGCGTATTCCATCGCGGCAAAGGTAATCATTTGAAAGTATGAAGCAATCCAATTATCTTTGACATATGAGCAGCTACCTTCTCCTTTCTATTCTCTTGGGTTATTTTGTGGTGTTGATGGGAATTGCCCGACTGACAAAGGGAAAAGAAGACAACCAAACTTTTTTTATCGCCAACCGTACTGCGCCTTGGTATCTAGTTGCTTTTGGCATGATTGGAGCCTCGTTATCGGGGGTTACCTTTATCTCTGTTCCAGGTTGGGTTGAGGTTTCTGGATTTAGTTACTTTCAAATGGTCTTGGGCTATATTGTTGGTTATTTTGTAATCGGCGCTGTCCTTCTTCCGCTATACTACAAATACAAACTCACATCCATCTACACCTACCTATCCACTCGCTTTGGCGCACGGACCTACAAAACTGGTGCTTCTTTTTTTGTGTTATCGCGTATCGTAGGCGCAAGCTTTCGTCTATATCTCGTTGCCAGTGTGTTGCAGTGGGTTATTTTTGACCAAATGGGTGTCCCGTTTTGGGTAACAGTTATCGCCACGATTTGCTTGATTTGGCTCTATACCCATAAATCGGGAATCAAAACCATCATCTGGACAGATGTACTGCAAACCCTTTTTATGTTGATTGCCCTAGGGTTGTCTGTGTATTATATCACGGCCTCTCTGGAAATTGACAGTCTGTTTGGATGGCTCGGGCAACAAGACAATGCGCAAATCTTCTATTTTGATGACTATAAAAGCCCTTATTTCTTTTGGAAACAATTTATATCTGGGGCTTTAATTGCAATTGTGATGACAGGGCTTGATCAAGATATGATGCAAAAAAATCTTGCTTGCCGAAGTCTTCGTGATGCACAAAAAAACATGTTTTGGTTTACGCTGGTGTTGACGATAGTCAATTTTGTATTTCTGCTATTGGGTGCTTTGCTGACTGCCTATGCGATGGCCAATGGCATTGATGCGCAAGGCGATGAACTCTTTCCAGTCGTAGCTACCCAATCCCAACTCGGCCTTGGGCTTTCGGTTGTTTTCCTTTTGGGCCTTATTGCAGCCGCTTACAGCAGTGCAGATAGCGCACTGACATCCCTGACAACAAGTATCAGCATCGATTTGCTCGACATCGAAAAACGACTTCAAATCGATCAGCAAGAATACACCCGCAAGCGAGTTCATCTGATAGTTTCTGTGGTTCTGATTTTAGTCATTCTTTCTTTTAATTATCTGATTACCGATAAGAGCGTGATTGCAAAGTTATTTGTGTTTGCCGGCTATACCTATGGCCCCCTACTGGGGTTATACGCTTTGGGCGTATTGACGAAAGTTCAGCTTCGAGATCGCTGGGTACCATGGGTGGCGGTGAGTACGCCAATCGTGGGCTACTGGACTAGTCAATGGACTTTACAGACCTATGGTTTTGACTTTGGCTTTTTTATCCTTGCGCTCAACGGGGCCTTGTGTTTTTTCGGTTTGCTGTTGATTCGTACCAAAGGGGCTAGACCCATTTGATCAGCGAACTTCCCCAAGTAAATCCGCTTCCAAAAGCAGCTAGCATCACATGATCGCCAGTTTTGATTCGACCCTCTTCCCACGCCTCACAGAGTGCAATCGGAATGGATGCAGCTGTGGTGTTTCCATAGCGCATGATGTTGTTGTACACCTGATCATCTCGAAGGCCAAACTTTTTTTGGACAAATTGAGCGATACGCAAATTGGCTTGATGCGGAATCAACATATCGATATCACTGGGCTCTAAATTGTTTTTAGCAAGCGCTTCAAGAATCACTTCTGAAAATCGAACAACCGCATTTTTAAAAACCAATTGCCCATTCATATAAGGGTGATAATCCATATCATCTGGATCGTAGTTTTCAAATACTTCATGTACCCATTTTTTGGTGCTCGGACCAATTAAAGAAAGTTCTTTGGCATGTTTTCCTTCCGAATGAAGGTGAGTGGACTGTATGCCCTCCTCCAAATTGTCATGTCGACTCACGACTGCTGCACCAGCTCCATCGCCAAAAATAACAGATACTGTACGCCCTCGCGTGCTGAGATCAAGCCCTCCCGAATGGTGTTCCGATCCGATAACAAGTATATTTTCATACATCCCTGTTCGGATGTATTGATCTGCAACAGACAATGCATAGATAAATCCTGAACACTGATTTCGAACGTCAAGCGCAGGGCAGGTGCCAATTCCCATCAAGTCTTGCACCAACACTCCTGACCCAGGAAAATAGTAGTCTGGACTCAGAGTCGCAAAAACAATCAGGTCGATGTCATCTTTGTGAATTCCCGCACGTTCGATGGCCTGTTCGGCAGCTTGAACACCCATCGAAGCAGTACCTTCTGGGGAATCCTTCGGAATAAAACGACGTTCTTCGATTCCAGTGCGTTCCACAATCCAATCATGACTTGTATCCATGAGCTCTGATAAATCATCATTGGTGACCCGATTATCTGGAACATATTTACCAAGTCCAATAATTTTTGAAGTGTATTGTTTATTCATTTGCTAAAAGTAAGGAATTGAATAGAAAAGTAAAAGGTGTGCAAGTGCACACCTTAAACGACTTAACCAAAAAAACAAACAAACCAAGAATTTGTTGAAGAGGTGTCACTCATTTTTTCATAGCAATTATTCCCTTTGTGAGAGTTGAGTAACACTCTTTTCTGACACAAATATATATTGTGTTTAATCTTTTTCCAAATATTTTAAACAAAATTTATAAAAGTGTCATCTTGTCAGAGAGAGAAATATGGTATTTTTTTTGTAAAAGGTTGGTAAAATCAAACGTATTATGAGTACAGGAAAAATCAATGTTGCCGTTGAAAACATCTTCCCGCTAATCAAGAAATTTCTATATAGTGACCATGAAATCTTTTTACGGGAATTGATTTCCAATGCGACAGACGCAACGCTAAAACTCAAACATCTCACACAAATCGGGGAAGCAAAAGTTGCGTATGGCAATCCACAAATTGAAGTTAAAGTGGACAAAAAGGCAAAAAAACTTCACATTATCGATCAAGGAGTGGGGATGACTGCCAATGAAGTCAATAAGTATATCAACGAAGTTGCCTTTTCGGGTGCCGAAGAATTTTTGGAACAATATAAAGACAGTGCAAAAGACAGTGGGATTATTGGTCATTTTGGTCTCGGGTTCTACTCTGCCTTTATGGTCGCCAAAAAAGTTGAAATCATTACCAAGTCTTATAAGGATGAGCCAGCGGCACATTGGACTTGTGATGGATCACCAGAGTTTACTTTGGAAAAACATGATAAAACTGATCGAGGAACAGAAATCATTTTACACATTGATCAGGATTCCAAAACATTTTTGGAAGAGTCGCAAATTCGGTCTTTGCTGACTAAATACAACAATTTTATGCCCATTCCGATTAAATTGGGCACCAAAGAAATCACCAAAACAGAGGGAGAAGGCGAAGATGCCAAGGAAATCAAAGAGGTCGTTGATGACATCATCAACAACCCATCTCCCGCATGGATTAAGAAACCGACAGATCTCAAAGATGAAGACTACAACAGTTTTTATAGAGAACTCTATCCCATGCAATTTGAAGAGCCATTATTTCAAATTCATCTCAATGTTGACTATCCCTTTCATCTTACAGGGATTCTCTATTTTCCAAAAATTACGCAGGATCTCAATGTGCAAAAGGATCGCATTCAGCTGTATCAAAACCAGGTGTTTGTCACAGATAACGTCGAAGGAATTGTTCCTGAGTTTCTCACCATGCTACGCGGTGTTATCGATTCGCCCGATATCCCGCTGAACGTTTCGAGAAGTTATCTACAAGCAGATGGCAATGTCAAAAAAATCAGCAACTATATCACCCGAAAAGTCGCGGATAAACTCAAGTCTCTCTTTAAAAAAGATCGGGAATCTTTCCAAGACAAATGGAACGATATCAAAGTTGTAATAGAGTATGGAATGCTCTCAGAAGATAAGTTTTTTGAAAAGGCGAAAGATTTTGCACTCTATCCAACCACTTCTGGTGAGTATTTGACCTTTGAAGAACTTAAAGAAAAAACCAAAGATGCACAAACAGACAAGGATGGAAAGCTCGTTCAACTTTATGCGTCAAATGTCGATGAACAACACGCCTATATCGAAGCTGCTAAAGCGAAGGGATATACGGTTTTACTCCTCGACTCCCCGATTGTCGGTCACCTTTTACAAAAGCTAGAGACAAGCGAAGAAAATATCGGCTTTGCAAGAGTAGATGCTGACCAAGTCGATAAACTCATTGTAAAAAAAGACACAACCCCATCTAAGTTGAGTGAGGAAAACCAAAGCAAACTCAAATCACTCATTGAAGATGTGGTACCACAAACGACCTATACAGTCCAACTGGAACCGATGGATAGTCAAGCGATGCCATTTATGATTACCCAACCGGAGTTTATGCGCCGAATGAAAGAGATGCAGCAGACAGGTGGGGGCGGTATGTTTGGAGGAAATATGCCTGAAATGTACAACCTTATTGTCAATGTAAATCACCCCTTGGTGAGTCAGATTTTAGAAACCAAAACTAAGAAAAAGCAAGACCGACTGATTAAGCAATCTGTCGATCTCGCAAGACTAAGCCAAAATCTGTTGAAAGGGGAAGAACTCACTTCCTTCATCAATCGAAGCTTTGAGCTGATCAAATAAAGGGTATCTCTAACCAATTCTATCCCTTAACCTTTCCAAGCGTTAAGGGATTTTTTTTTAAATTAGGACAAAATCATCTTAATTCTGTTCCTATGTTTATTCTCACAAGTATTGTTTCTTTTTTGAAAGACAAATCTTACCGAAGTTTACTGCTCACCACTAATTTTTTTATTGGGCTCGGCACCGTTATCTACCATTTTGTCGAAGGCTAGTCATGGCTCGATTCCCTTTATTTTTCAGTGATTACCTTAACCACCATTGGCTATGGTGATTTTTCACCACAAACCGATTTGGGGAAAATTTTTACCTTGCTCTACATTGTGGTTGGGGTTGCCTTAATCCTCGGCTTTTTTAACTCCCTCATGCTGCACTTTAAAAAACAACAAGACGCCCTGTAAATGGTGACCATCATTGGACAAACTGCGTTACAACTACTGCCAGATGCTGAAATCAGGTATATCCCAGATTTTTTGCCTGCTGCTCTGGCCAATTCTTATTTTGAAGACCTGCTTAACCAAATTCCATGGCGACAAGACCCGATAACGGTATTTGGAAAAACCCACCCCCAACCAAGACTCACGTCGCTTCATGCACATACCTTGGACTCGTATAGCTATTCGGGAATCGTGATGACACCCCAACCTATGACGGATACTTTGGAACGCATTGAAAACAGAATCTATCAATTTTGTGACGCTTCCTTTACAACCGTCTTGCTCAACTTGTATCGCGATGGCAAAGACAGCAATGGGTGGCACGCAGACGACGAACCTGAACTCGGTAAAAATCCAGTTATCGCTTCGGTGAGTTTGGGAGCACCTCGGTTTTTTCATCTTCGACATAACCATGACCCCAAACAACGGTATAAGTTATTGCTAGAACATGGAAGTTTGTTGCTCATGAGGGGAGCGACACAACACTTTTGGAAGCATCAAGTTGCAAAAACTGCAAAAAAAGTTAGCCCTCGTATAAATTTGACCTTTAGAAAGGTTTATCATTCAAACTAATTCCTGCATATTTGCAGAGATGAAACACACAATTACCAAGTTATTTTTATTCGCTCTGTTGGGAAGTTGTTCCGCTCCAAAAAAGGACATGCAAGTCACAGTAGAAGTCAAAGACCTCAAAAAAGGGACACTCTATCTCGAACGCGTCCAAGACAGTGCTTTGGTTACAGTCGACTCGATATTCCTAAATCGTGAGGAAGCTGTTGTCTTACAAGCCGATCTGGATCACCCAGAGTTGTTTTACATTCTTCTGGATCGAAATCAAACAGATGATATTGACAATCGAATTCCCTTTTTCGGCCAAGCCGGAGAGGTTTCAATCCAAACCACTTTGGATGACTATGTGACAAAAGCCGAAGTCTCTGGCTCACCAACGCAAGAAATCTACAATGCTTATCTTCGAGTTATCCGCCAATTTAACAATGAAGAACTCGATCTCCTTGCTGCTTATCTTCAAGCTCAAATCAGTCAAAATGCCGATAGTCTGACCTTAGTCGAACAGCAAACTGCCAGTCTATCTAAAAGAAAAATTCTGTTTACTGTCAACTTTGCAGTCAATAATGCAAACAGCGTTGTTGCACCTTATTTGGCTTTATCCGAGCTCCCAACGATTTCAAAAAGCTTACTGGACACCATCGCAGCTTCCATGTCCAACGATGTCGCAAATTCTCGCTATGGAACGTTGTTGACAGAATATCTATCGGAACTCGAAAATTGAGTTGATACGCCCTTTATATGGTAACCATCAGGACTTCGGATTGATTTGCCTGTATGGAAAATCCAGTCAGGCAAGCTGGTAATAAAACGGTTGACCCAAAAGGCAAGGCGTATATGATGCCATCTACCGATATTTGATTATCTCCTTGTACGGCCATCAAAATGACAAAAGAATCCAACTGGTCTGTTTGGATGCTCATCTCCCCCTCTACCGCAATGATCTCTGTTGTAAAATAGGGGGAGTCAACCATAAGGTTCCTCTGATTGGATTCTGCTGTATATACAACTTTATGGTCATTCCGATTTACAAAATCGATTGCATCCAAAGCCTGTTCGGTATGTAATTCTCTAGTATTGCCGTCTTTATCTTTTCGATTCCAATCAAAAATGCGATAGGTAACATCAGACGTTTGTTGAATTTCGGCGAGTAAAATCCCAGCTCCAATCGCATGTACGGTACCAGTTCGAATAAAAAACGTGTCTCCTCTTTTCACGGTTTCATAATGAAGTAGGTCTTCGATCTGACCGTTTTGAAGATATTGTTGATACTCGTTTTGATCGGTGTCTTTGGAAAACCCCGTAATGAGTTGAGCTCCAGGGTCAGCATCCATAATGTACCACATTTCATTTTTGCCAAAGGAGTTATGACGCTCTTTTGCCAAATGATCATGGGGGTGTAATTGAACCGACAAATCTTTTTGGGCGTCGATGTATTTAATCAGAACTGGAAAATCATTGCCAAAACGTTCATAAACAGACTTCCCCACGAGGTCGGCTTTATAAATTCCGATAAGTTCATTGAGTGATTTCCCTTGCAGAGGGCCATCTGAGACGACCGATTCATCACCAGATACCGCAGACAATTCCCAGCTTTCGCCAATTTGATTCCCATGAAAGGGTTTGTTGAGAAAGTACATCAACTTCCGCCCACCCCAAATTCTTTCTTTGGAGATTGGCTTAAAGAACAGTGGATACAGCATGCCTAGCCCTTGTAGTGAACATAATTTCTGGGTGTTTCATAGAGTGTAACTTCCAATTGCTGATCAGCGGAAATATGTGGCCGTAATTTGTCCCATATCACAACAGCAATGTTTTCGGCAGTGGGATTGAGGTTTGCGAATTCTGGCACTTGCTCGTTGAGGTTTTTATGGTCAAAAGCATCCTCGACCTCAGCTTTGATCAGGTCTTTCAAAACTTTCATATCCATCACATAACCCGTTGATGGATCAATCTCGCCAGTGATATGCACAATCAACTCATAATTGTGCCCATGATAAAGTGGGTTGTTGCACTTGCCAAATATCTCTTCATTTTTTTCGTCGGCCCAATCGGGTCGAAACAAGCGGTGTGCAGCGTTGAAATGCGCCTTGCGGCTTACAGTTACAGCCATTAATCTGGTTTTAAATCTTTATAAAACTTGGCAAAGATAATGACAAACCAAACGGTATAGCGATCTGGGTTTTGGTCAATGTCATTTTTTACCTCCTCGAGGGGCATCCATTTCCAAGACGAAACCTCATCTGGATTGATCACAGGGTCGTCCTCGTAATGACCCAAAAGCACGTAATCAAATTCGTGTTCGGTGAGCCCATTTTCGAATGGCGCTTTATAGATAAACGAGGTGACCTCTTTTAATTCGGTGGAAAACCCCATTTCTTCTTGCAAGCGCCTCTTTCCAGCTTGTATATTGGTCTCCCCATCGCGCTGATGACTACAACAGGTGTTTGTCCATAGCCCTGGGGAATGATACTTGTGTTTTGCACGTTGCTGAAGCATCAATTCTCGTTTTGCGTTAAGGATAAACACAGAAAATGCACGGTGAAGAAGCGCTTTTTGATGCGCCTCTAACTTTGGCATCAACCCAATGGGGTTATCTTGCTCATCTACAAGTATCACTTGTTCTTCCATAGGCGTTTAAAGGTAAGCAAAAAGTACAATAAACATTGAGCCAAATCTATCGCCATAAAATTACTTCTTATTCGCAAGATTCGTGGTATTTTTGCCATCATGAATTTTGAAGCAGAGATTGCACGTCGTCGAACTTTTGGGATTATCTCTCACCCAGATGCTGGAAAAACAACACTGACTGAAAAACTCCTCCTTTTTGGTGGGGCGATCCAAGAAGCAGGTGCTGTCAAATCCAATAAGATCAAAAAAACAGCGACAAGTGACTTTATGGAGATCGAACGGCAACGTGGTATTTCTGTGGCGACTTCTGTTTTGGCTTTTCATTACAAAGATAAAAAAATCAATATCCTAGACACCCCTGGTCACAAAGATTTTGCTGAGGATACATTTCGTACACTCACGGCTGTTGACAGTGTCATTGTCGTTATTGATGTTGCCAAAGGAGTGGAAGAGCAGACGGAAAAACTCGTTGAGGTATGTCGGATGCGAAACATCCCAATTCTCGTCTTTATCAATAAGCTCGATCGTGAGGGAAAAGATGCTTTTGATTTGTTGGACGAGGTCGAGCAAAAACTTGGGTTTCAGGTGGTTCCCCTGAGTTTTCCCATTGGGATGGGCTATGACTTTCAAGGGATTTACAATTTGTGGGAAAAGCGCTTGCGACTATTTAACGAGAGCAACAAAACCCATATTTCAGACAGTATTGATTTTGACAACATCAATGATGCGAGTTTGTCCGATCATATCGGCGAACAAGCAGCCAGTCAGTTGAGAGATGACATTGAGTTGGTCACGGAAGTGTACCCATCCTTTGATTCAAAGGCCTATTTGAATGGGGAGCAACAACCTGTTTTCTTCGGTTCTGCCTTAAACAACTTTGGTGTGCAAGAGCTTTTGGATGCCTTTATCGACATTGCACCGCCCCCACTCGCCAAAAACAGCGATGAGAGAATGGTCAAGCCAAATGAGACAGATTTTAGTGGCTTTGTTTTTAAAATCCATGCCAATATGGATCCCAAACACAGGGATCGCTTGGCGTTTGTTAAAATTGTATCGGGAACGTTTTTGCGAAATACACCCTATTTGCACGTTCGCAACAACAAAAAACTCAAGTTTAGCAGTCCGAATGCCTTTTTTGCAGATCGCAAAGAAGTTGTTGCTACATCCTATCCGGGAGATATTGTTGGGCTTCACGATACAGGAAACTTTAAAATCGGGGATACGCTAACCAGTGGAGAAAGCTTACACTTTAAAGGGATTCCAAGCTTTTCACCTGAGCATTTTCGCTATATCAACAATGCCGATCCGATGAAAGCCAAACAGCTCGCCAAAGGGATTGATCAATTGATGGACGAAGGGGTTGCTCAACTTTTTACCCTTGACCTCAATGGGCGTAAAGTGATTGGAACCGTCGGGGCGCTTCAGTTTGAAGTCATTCAATATCGACTTGAGCATGAATATGGCGCAAAATGTAGCTATGAAAATCTGAATGTTCACAAGGCCTGTTGGGTAGAAACACCTGAAACATCTCACCCTGAGTTTGTGGACTTTACGCGAGTCAAAGCCAAGTTTTTGGCGAAAGACAAACAAGGGCAACAAGTGTTTTTGGCAGACTCCGCTTTTTCTCTTCAAATGACAATGGAGAAATACCCTGCTTTACGATTTCACGCGACTTCGGAGTTTTAAGTCTCCCTTAATCGTTTTCATAAATTGGTATAATTCTGTAAAAGACGGAAAATATGGCATGATTTATGGAGGTGTAATTGTACATACAATAACCTACAAAACCTCAAAATCATCAAAATCAAGCCTATGCTTCGCCCTGAATACTCTTATATCATTGTTTCTTTTTCGATTTTATTTTTATTCGTTTTTGCATCCTGCGTTAGCGATGAAATCACCACAGAAATGGTTCATAATCCTGAGCCAGAAATCGAACAAACTGACGACTCAACACCGCCTGACAATCCTGCTCCTGCTTTTTCACTTCAAACATCTACTGGAGAAAACATCAATTTGAGTGATTTTGAAAAAAAAAGTGATCACATTGTTTTTCTTTGGGCATGGATGCCCTCCCTGCAGAGGAATAGCTCCAACTATACAAGATCAACTTGCAGACTCGTATTCTTCAAATGATGACTATGTCATTTTAGGATTAGATGTGTGGGACGGTAACTCGTCCGCTGTCGATGCTTTTGAAGAGGTTACTGAGGTTAATTTTCCACTATTACTCAATGCATCATCGGTTGCTCGTGATTATGAGACCACTTATGACCGACTCGTGGTTATTGACCAAAAAGGCGGAATTGTTTTTTCAGGAACGCAGCCAGCTTCTGGTGATCTTGAAGCTGCAAAAACAATTGTAGATTCACTGTTATCTGACGAGTAGTTTTTTATTGATTTTTATTTAAACACAACCCCATGAAAAGTATTTATCTTTTTTTTGCCATCGTTTGTATCACGCATTTCTCAAATGCACAGACAGTTCCCAACTTTTTATTAAAAGACATCAAACATTAGATGCAGAGTTATGAAAACCTGAAAGGTGAAAAACTCACTTTAATTGATTTTTGGGCGACTTGGTGTAAACCCTGCATCAAGGCAATTCCCAAACTCAATGAAATTTTTAAAGAATACAAAGAAAAAGGGGTAAATATCATTGGAGTCAATTGCGATGGTCCTAGAAGTATTTCGAAAGTCGAACCAATGAGTAAAGCTTTGGCCATTGAGTATCCAGTATTGTTGGACATTGACACTGAATTACGAATCGATTTAGATGTCAATTATTACCCCACACTGTTAATGGTCAATCGAAAAAATGAAATCGTCTGGATACATGAGGGCTATGGATATGATGATGATAAACTCATCAC
This sequence comes from Flavobacteriaceae bacterium, assembly GCA_964229535.1. Taxonomy (GTDB): domain Bacteria; phylum Bacteroidota; class Bacteroidia; order Flavobacteriales; family Flavobacteriaceae; genus UBA724. The sequence goes on from CAXRDL010000062.1 coordinate 31,235, forward strand.
ACAGCAAATTGAAAAGCAATTGAGGAATGACTAAATGAGTTATTATTACAAATCAATTCAACTATCAATCTTGATTTTTTGTTTCGCAAGTTCACTTTTTGCTCAATTTAGCGGAAGTAACTTGGGCGAATTCCAGTATGGACGACTACCCAACGATTCTACATCAGTAGCAACAGTATACGATAGAATCGTAACGAGTTATTCTTTTGGATCCTTTAAAACAAGAGCAGTAATTGAGGGGTTTGAAACAGGTCTTCCAGAGAGCGATTACTTGAACTTGTCTCAATTTTCGATTCGTTTTAAAAAAAGACCTTTTGAATTAGAGATAGGTAACTTCTATGGAACGATAGGTCGTGGTTTACTTTTACGGTCTTTTGAAGTGCCAGGGGCAATCTTAGAAGATCACAGTTTTCGGTCACGTCATTATTTTCATCGAGATATGTTGGGTGTCAATGCAAGGTATAGACAATCAAAAATAGATATGAAGTTTATTTACGGAAAGCCGCTAAACTATGTATTCCCACCCACAATCGAAAAAGAAAATCGCCGACCAGATGAGATTGCTGCTTTCTATATTGATTACAATTTAGGAAAACAAACACTAGGTGCAGCCATGATGACTCATGTCAATGGAATTCATCGTGACAACTATTTGATGATTAACACTAACGGTTCGCTATTCGGGAAATTGTCTTATTACACAGAAATCGCAAAAAACATAAGTGATCACGAACTTGATGATTTTTCTAGAAATACTTCATACGGAATCTATTCAAACTTGAACTTCTTCACAAATCGTCTTGGAATAAGTTTTGAATACAAAAACTACAATCGCTTTGTAATTGGAGCTGGAATCAATGAGTCCCCTGCTGGAATCAAAGAGCACACCTACAGTGTTTTGAATCGAAGCACTCATGTTTTACAACCCGACAATGAAACAGGTTATCAATTTGAGTTATTTTATAATTTCTTAAACAACAGTATTCTAACTTTGAATACGAGTCTTGCGCAGAACAAACAAGCAAACACGGAATTTATATTTAAAGAATATTTTGCTGAATATGACTTTATAATGTTCGATAGCATCGATATGAAATGTTTTGTTGACTTTGCAGAAGACCCCTTTAAACTAGAGCAACAAAGAGTGTCAATCGGATTCAATGCAAACTGGGCAATGTTAACCAATTCATCAGCGGAAATCGGTTATCAAAATCAAAGGTTTAATCGCTTAAATCAAAGGGTGCAAAATCATGTGCTTGCTCTTGATTTTCATTATACCCCAAAATGGTCTACAAATATTCTTTATGAATACAGTAACGACCCTTTTCTAAACGAGCGGACATCCGCCAGATGGTTGGGAGTTGGGCTAAGACATAAACTAAATCGAAAAAACAGTTTACAAGTATTTGCTGGAAATCGACGCGGTGGTCCAGCTTGTCAGGCGGGAGTTTGCTATGAAGTACTTGATTTCAGTGGCGTTGAGATACGATTCACTTCTAGGTTTTAGTTTTATCGCTCTACGAAAAAAAATCCCGCCTATTGTGGCGGGATTATATAAATTTATGCCTCCCCAGGTGGGCCAAAATTGAGCGGAATTGGTGGTTGCTCATAATCCTTAATCTCACCATGAGCATTTTCAAAACGCTGTACATTATCGTTAAGCGCCTTTACAAAACGCTTGGCGTGTTGTGGCGTGAGGATAATTCGTGAACGCACCTTTGCCTTTGGAGAACCGGGCATGATGTTGATAAAATCAACGACAAACTCCGATACAGAGTGATTAATGATTGCTAAGTTTGAATAGGTTCCCTGTGCGGTTTCCTGATCAAGCTCAATGTTGATTTCCTTTTTCTTTTTAGAATCACTCATTTCCACTCAAATTAAACTCCTTTTTGGCTAATAGCTCCTCATATTCGTCCGTATAACCTACAATGATATCATTATACGCACGGTTTCCTGTACCCGCCGGGATTTTATGTCCAACGATTACATTCTCCTTCAAGCCCTCAAGCGTATCGATTTTACCACTTACCGCAGCTTCGTTCAATACTTTAGTCGTTTCCTGGAAGGATGCCGCAGATATAAATGACTTGGTCTGCAGAGATGCACGGGTAATTCCTTGAAGAATTGGTGTAGCCGTAGCATTTACCGCATCACGTGCTTCAACAAGAGCCTTGCCATCACGACGCAACAAAGAGTTTTCATCACGCAACTGACGAGCAGTAACGATTTGACCGGCTTTCAAGTTTTCAGAGTCCCCAACCTCAGTCACGACCTTACAACCAAATAGTTGATCGTTTTCTGTGATGAAATCGTATTTATGTACGAGTTGATTTTCAAGGAAAGTAGTATCACCAGAGTCCTCAATTCGCACTTTACGCATCATTTGACGCACGACGACCTCGAAATGCTTGTCATTGATTTTTACCCCTTGCAGTCGATATACTTCTTGTACTTCATTTACGAGGTACTGCTGAACTGCAGATGGGCCTTTGATGTTGAGAATATCATTTGGTGTAATCGCACCATCAGAAATTGGCATACCAGCTTTGACAAAATCATTTTCCTGTACCAAAATCTGATTGGAAAGCTTGACCAAGTACTTCTTAATTTCGCCAGTTTTCGATTCCACGATGATTTCGCGGTTACCACGTTTGATCTTTCCAAAAGTAACGACTCCATCAATTTCTGACACGACGGCAGGGTTTGATGGGTTACGAGCTTCAAATAGCTCAGTAACTCTTGGAAGACCACCAGTAATATCACCAGACTTGGCAGACTTACGTGGGATTTTCACAAGAATTTTACCCCCTTCAATCGCCTCGCCATCATCAACCATGATGTGTGCCCCAACAGGCAAGTTGTAGGACTGTAATGTGTTTCCTTTTTTATCTTGAATCAATAAGGTCGGAATCAGTTTCTTGTCTCTAGTTTCTGTAATTACTTTCTCTTGGAAACCAGTTTGCTCGTCAATTTCAACTTGGAAGGTAACACCCTGTTGGATGTTTTCGTATCCAATTTTACCAGCAAATTCGGAAACAATTACCCCATTGTAGGGATCCCAACGACAAATCTCATCGCCTTTTTTGATTTTCTGACCGTTTTTAACGGAGATAAATGAACCATAAGGAATGATATTATTACTCAAGGCAATACCCGTTTTGCTATCAACCAATTTGTATTCGGTTGTACGAGAAATCACCACCTGAGCGTCATTACCATCAGCATCTTTTCCAGGGACCACTTTAAGGTCTTCAAGCTCAACCGTACCATCAAATTTGGCAATGAGTTTGTTTTCCTCTGAAATGTTTCCTGCAATACCTCCTACGTGGAAGGTACGAAGTGTTAGCTGTGTTCCTGGCTCTCCAATGGATTGTGCGGCAATCACACCGACAGACTCTCCAATTTGAACCATTTTACCGTTGGCTAGGTTTCTTCCATAGCACTTGGCACAAATTCCTTTTTTGGCTTCACATGTCAATGGAGAACGAACTTCAATCTTATCGATTGGAGATTTCTCAATAATCTTCACGTGTTTGTCCAAAATCTCTTGACCAGCTTCGACAATTACTTTACCATCTTTCGGATTGATCACATCAAATAAAGCCACACGACCAATCACACGATCACCAAGCTTTTCAACGACCTCTTCGTTTTTCTTTAATGCCTCCACGGTAATTCCGCGAAGGGTACCACAATCTTCGGTATTGACAATGACATCTTGTGCAACATCGTGTAAACGACGCGTGAGATAACCTGCATCCGCTGTTTTCAGTGCCGTATCTGCAAGTCCTTTTCGTGCACCGTGCGTGGATATAAAGTACTCTAAAATCGAGAGCCCTTCTTTAAAGTTAGAGAGAATTGGATTTTCAATAATCTCACCACCCCCGGCAGTTGATTTCTTTGGCTTGGCCATCAAACCACGCATACCTGTCAACTGACGGATTTGTTCTTTAGAACCTCGCGCACCAGAATCAAGCATCATATACACAGAGTTGAAGCCCTGTTGGTCTTCACTGATTCGCTTCATCGCAAGTTCAGTTAGGGTTGCATTGGCAGATGTCCAAACATCAATCACCTGATTATATCGCTCATTGTTTGTGATGAGTCCCATGTTATAATTGGTAATAATACCATCTACTTGACCATTGGCCTCGTCGATTAATTTTTGCTTATCAGCAGGAATAATAATATCCCCTAAGCTAAAGGAAAGTCCACCCTTAAAGGCAAAGGAGTAGCCCATTTCTTTGATCTCATCCAAAAACGCAGCGGTTTCTGGTACAGATGTCACCTTCAAAATATCCCCGATGATATCACGAAGTGATTTCTTTGTGAGAACCTCATTGATAAAGCCCGCATTTTCAGGAACAACTTGGTTGAACAAAACACGACCAACCGTGGTTTCAATCAACTGATTTGTCAATTCACCATCATCGTTAAAGTCTTTCGCTCGAACCTTGATGATTGCGTTCAGGTCAACAATCTTTTCATTAAAAGCAATATTAACTTCTTCAGCACTGTAGAAAGTGAGACCTTCACCCTTGACTGGATGCTCTTTGGTTGACTTTCTTGCTTTGGTCATATAATACAGCCCCAAAACCATGTCTTGAGAAGGTACTGTAATTGGCGAACCGTTGGCTGGATTCAAAATATTGTGAGACGCAAGCATCAATAACTGAGATTCCAAAATGGCTTCAGGCCCCAGTGGCAAGTGAACTGCCATTTGGTCTCCATCAAAGTCAGCATTAAATGCAGTACATGCCAAGGGGTGTAACTGAATTGCTTTTCCTTCAATCAGTTTTGGCTGGAATGCTTGGATTCCCAAACGGTGAAGTGTGGGAGCACGGTTTAATAAAACGGGGTGACCTTTGATAACATTCTCCAAAATATCCCAAACACCAGGCTCACGCTTATCGATGATCTTTTTGGCAGATTTAACCGTTTTGACGATTCCTCTTTCGATGAGTTTTCGAATCACAAATGGCTTATAGAGTTCCGCAGCCATGTTTTTAGGTAACCCACACTCGAAGAGTTTTAACTCAGGACCGACAACAATCACGGATCTTGCTGAGTAGTCTACACGCTTACCGAGTAAGTTTTGACGAAAACGTCCCTGCTTTCCTTTCAGAGAATCCGATAGAGATTTCAACGGGCGGTTTGCATCTGATTTTACCGCAGATGACTTTCGGGTGTTGTCAAACAAAGAGTCCACTGACTCCTGCAGCATTCGTTTTTCATTTCGCAAAATCACCTCAGGCGCTTTGATCTCAACCAAACGCTTTAGACGATTGTTACGGATAATGACTCTTCGATATATATCATTTAAGTCAGACGTGGCGAAACGACCTCCATCAAGTGGTACCAAAGGACGAAGTTCTGGTGGAATGACAGGGATAGTTTTCATAATCATCCACTCCGGTCGATTCTCACGATTCTTATTGGCTTCCCGGAAAGATTCGACAACTTGAAGACGTTTTAAAGCCTCCGTTTTTCGTTGTTTAGATGTTTCATTGTTGGCTTTGTCACGCAACTCGTAGGACAATCCGTCCAAGTCAATTCGACTCAACAAATCGATAAGACACTCTGCACCCATTTTCGCAATAAACTTCTCTGGGTCTGAGTCCTCAAGATATTGATTTTCTGTTGGGAGCTTTTCAAGGATATTGAGATACTCCTCTTCCGTTAGGAAGTCCATTTTTTGGACTGGCTCCCCTTCTTCATTTGTCGCCCCTCCAGGTTGAATGACGACATATCGCTCGTAGTAGATAATCATATCGAGCTTCTTCGAGGGAAGTCCAAGAAGGTAACCAAGCTTGTTGGGAAGTGAACGGAAATACCAAATGTGAGCTACAGGAACGATAAGGCTGATGTGACCAACACGGTCTCTACGGACTTTTTTCTCTGTAACCTCTACACCACAACGGTCACAAACAATCCCTTTGTAACGAATTCGCTTATACTTTCCACAAGCACATTCAAAATCCTTGACAGGACCAAAAATACGCTCACAAAACAGACCGTCTCTCTCGGGCTTATGTGTACGATAATTAATCGTTTCGGGCTTTAAGACCTCACCACGTGATTCTGCAAGAATCGTTTCTGGTGATGAAAGACCAATAGAAATTTTGTTAAAACTGATGGGTTGCTGATTGTCGTTAAATCTTGCCATTGTTTTCTAAACGGATTTAATTATTCTTCTAAACGTATATCGAGTCCAAGACCCT
>CAXRDL010000063.1:0-25491 GCA_964229535.1 Flavobacteriaceae bacterium
TTATTCGCATAACCATTGTGATGAATAATGTCTTTATGCTTGTATAATGCACCAAACAAGATGTCAAAGTCATAATCTTTGGGCACCCATATTTTGGAAACACTTCGACAGCCCAACCCAAAATACAAACAGATGTCATCAGCCAGTCCAGCGAGTTGCTTATCGCTTTCATCGCCTGTGAGTACCGCTACACTGTTCCGATTTTTTCGAATGATGTGAGGAATGTCTTTGAAGTAATACGAAAAATAACGGCTACTGTTGTTGCTACCAGTCGCAATGACTTTGTCAACCGAGCCAAGTTGGTCACTGACAAACCGTACTCTCTCTTTTATTTCGGGAAATCGTGATTCAAGTATATTGATAAACGCAGGAATCAACGCCTTGTCTTTGGAAGAAAGCTTGATCACCGCTCGATGCCCGCTGAGCAATACACAAACTACGTCGTGAAAGCCAACCAAAGGTAGATTGCCAGCTAAGACAAGTCCAACGGTTTGATTGCTCCATTCAGTAGTGGGGTAGGCCGAAAGCCAATTCACCATGGTCTCGCGACGTAATACATCACCCCAGCTGCGAAAAGCCGAATGAACATTAGAAGTGGTAAACCAAGTATTCTGATTACGAGCTACCTCTACCGCTTTGTCCAAGTTGGTAGTTGGTTTGACTGCTCCAGGTTTCGAATCAATATGACCCCTGAGTTGTTTACCCAGAAAATCAAAAGCATCAATTAGGTTGTTAATTTTATCTTTAAACTTGTCGGAGTTCTTCATAGCACTTACTTTTGCAAAACTAAACAATTTAGAATGGCAATCATCATAACAGACGAATGCATCAACTGCGGGGCTTGTGAACCAGAATGTCCAAACACAGCCATATATGAAGGTGCGTTTGATTGGACCTATGCTGATGGAACTAGCTTGGCAGGAGATGTGGTATTGCCCAATGGAAAAGCGGTACATGCGAATGAGGCGCAAGAACCGGTTTCAGACGAGGTTTATTTTATCGTTCCCGATAAATGCACAGAGTGCAAGGGTTTTCATGATGAGCCCCAATGTGCAGCTGTCTGTCCAGTTGATTGCTGTGTCCCCGATGACAACCATATCGAGTCAGAAGAAACCTTGTTAGGAAAGCAACGCTTTATGCACCCTGAAGGTTAATTTATGAAAGCAGGAATTGTTGGTCTTCCCAATGTGGGTAAATCCACTTTATTTAATTGTTTATCAAACGCCAAAGCGCAAAGTGCCAACTTTCCGTTTTGTACCATTGAGCCAAATATCGGAGTAGTCAATGTTCCAGACTCTCGTTTGGAACGCTTAGAATCCCTAGTTAAACCAGAAAAAGTTGTTCCTGCCACTGTGGAAATTGTCGATATCGCCGGACTTGTTCGTGGAGCGAGTAAAGGGGAGGGGCTCGGCAATCAGTTTTTGAGTAACATTCGCGAAACCGATGCGATTTTGCATGTTTTACGCTGTTTTGACAATGATAATATTGTGCATGTCGATGGGTCTGTTGACCCGATTCGAGATAAAGAAACGATTGACTTGGAACTCCAACTCAAAGATTTAGAGACCGTTGAAAAACGCTTGGAAAAAGTAAGTCGTGCAGCTCGAACCGGCAATAAAGAAGCGATTAAAGAGCAAGAGGTACTCAATCAACTACAACAGGGACTGTCTGCAGCGACTTCAGTTCGTGCCTTGTCGATTTCTGATGATGATCGTTTGGCTTATGTCAAGACCATGCAATTGTTGACCGACAAGCCGGTGCTTTATGTGTGTAATGTCGATGAATCCTCTGCAGTCAATGGAAATACCTATGTAAATCAAGTTCGGCAAGTTGCAGAAACAGAACAGGCCGATGTTCTTGTACTCGCCGTTTCGACAGAAGCCGATATCAATGAACTCGACACTTATGAAGAACGCCAGTTGTTTTTAGATGATATGGGATTGACCGAACCCGGTGCAGCAAAACTTATTCGTGCGGCCTATGCTATGCTAAATTTGCATACATATTTTACTGCAGGTCAAAAAGAAGTCAGAGCCTGGACTGTGATTCAAGGGTCAACTGCTCCCCAAGCGGCTGGTGTGATTCACACCGATTTTGAAAAAGGGTTTATTCGTGCAGAAGTAATTTCCTACGCGGATTATGACAACTATGGCTCGGAAGCAAAAGTCAAAGAATCAGGTAAAATGCGTGTGGAAGGCAAAGATTATGTCGTACAAGACGGAGATGTGATGCACTTCCGATTTAATGTGTGATTGGCGTTACACTTTTTTATATACCTCTTCAAATGGAATCCGAAAGCGTTTGCCATACACGCCCTTAGGGTCACGAATGCCGCAACCGATCACCATATTGATTTCGGCTTTTCTTCCGATTCCCAATGCGCGCTTTACCCGCAAACTATCATGCCCTTCCATCGGACAAGTGTCATACCCAATCGCTGCCATGGCAATCATAAAATTTTGTGCAGCAAGGCCTGCACTCTTTTGAGCGACAATCCGTAGATCACTTCTTCGATTTTGGCGATACATCGGTCGAAACAATCCCACAAACTGTGAAAACAGAAATACAATCCACCCTTTAATTCCAAAAAACGTACTGTAAAGTGTGGGAATCAATTTTCCATAATAGTTGAGGGCCATTTTTTTTCGAGCAGGACTAAACGAATTGGGAGTTTGAAACGCTTTGGATAGGTAGGTGTAATTGGCTTTGGCACGACTTCTCCATAGGTCACGTCGCGCAACAACCACAACCAATTGGTCAGCGGTTTTGGCAGCCCCTTGGTTGAAACACGCCTTGGCAATCTCTTTACATTTTTCTTTGTTTGTGACATGATAAAACTCCCATAACTGCAAGTTGCTACTCGTGGGAGCGAGCGTAGCTTGTTGAATACAATCCTTGACTTTGTCATCATCGAGGGCTTCATCGGTATATGCACGTACAGAGCGTCGATAGGCAATCGCTTCCCGAACAGTTTTCTCTTTTATCCCAGCCATTTGAGCAATGGTTTTAGGAATTTCATTTTCTTCTTGTACGGAGCATAACGCATGGAAGGGTCGGGCCAACTGCTACGTTGGATATAAGGCTTGTTGTGCGAAAATGCATAAAAGCTATGCTTTCCATGATAAGCTCCCATTCCACTTTTGCCAATGCCACCAAAAGGAAGATTCCGATTGGTGAACTGCAATAGCGTGTCATTGATAATTCCCCCTCCGAAGGAATAAGTCTGCATCAAGTTTTTTGCCCAGCGTTTTCGTTGAGAAAACACATAAAATGATAGGGGTTTTTCATATTGTTTGATGATGGTCTGTAAATCTTCATCTGTTTGATAGGTGAGAATTGGTAAGATTGGACCAAAAATCTCCTCTTCCATCAATGCGTTTTTTGTGTCACTGACCTCCACCAATGTTGGCTGTATGTATCGGTTTTTGGCAATGGTTTTTCCTCCGTATCGAATGCGTTGGCGATCGAGTAAGTTTTGCAATCGATCAAAATGATGAATATTGATGATATGACCATAATCATCTGACTTGGATTCATCCGCACCGTAACTCTCTTCTACAGCTGTGATCATTGCTGAAATTAATGCTTCTTTTACGGACTCATTCACAAGAATGTAGTCAGGCGCAATACAAGTTTGTCCGCAATTGAGAAACTTGCCAAACACAATACGCCGTGCAGCAACCCGTAATCGAGCAGTATGATCAACAACACAGGGGTTTTTCCCGCCCAACTCAAGCATAGTAGGAGTGAGGTGCTTTGCGGCTGCTTGCGCGACAATTTTGGCAACGCGAACGCCTCCAGTATACATGATATAATCCCATTGTTCTTCAAGCAATGATTTCCCAACCTTAGGCCCACCTTGAATAACCGTAACCCACTCCGGGGGAAATGCCAACTTGATGATTTTCTCAACACAATCAGCAGTATTTGGTGCAAGTTCTGAGGGTTTCACAACAACCGTGTTACCTGCAGCGATAGCTCCAATTAAGGGTGTAAAAACAAGTTGAAATGGATAGTTCCAAGGACTAATGTGCAACATTACGCCATAGGGTTCGGGTACAACATAGTCTTTTGAAGGCCAATTCAAAAGAGAATTCGTTACCCGTTTGGGCTTAGCCAACTGTTGGAGATGTCTGTTAAAGTAATCGATTTCTGTCAGTACTAGTCCAACTTCAGACAGAAAGGTTTCACTCGAAGATTTACCCAAATCCAGCTTTAGCGCTTCGTTGATGGCTTTCTCCTCAACCAGTATGATCTGCTTTAAGGTCTTCAACACTTGACGTCTCAACTGTAGAGATTGTGTACCGCCATTTTCAAAAAATCGACGTTGTGCAAATACTAATGGATTGGGTTTTGGGTAATCATCTTTTTTCATCATGCTACAATGTTACAAAAATTCATGTGGATACAATTTTTTGTAAAAATAAATCGGTTTTATTGGTGAAAACTTGAATTTGCCCCATCTTTGGACATTGAAAAATAAAAAATTGTTGGACGTCATTCAAAATAATCCATCAACTTATTGATAGCTAGTGTGTTAAACTTATTTTTTCGAATTTGGGTATCTATACGGAATTTTAACATCCTGAATACCTAGTTCATCTTTAGATAGTTTTGATTTCAATTTGCATGTTGTAAAATGAACAGATACAGTAAAACCGTTACGCAAGACCCAACCCAACCAGCAGCACAAGCTATGCTACATGCGATTGGCTTGACAGATGAGGACTTACAAAAGCCACTGGTCGGTATTGCATCGACTGGATACGAAGGCAACCCTTGTAATATGCACCTCAACGATTTGTCAACCCATGTTAAAAAAGGGACAGAACAAGTCGATCTTGTTGGGCTGATCTTTAATACCATTGGGGTTAGTGATGGAATTTCGATGGGTACGCCAGGAATGCGCTTTTCATTGCCCTCCAGAGATTTGATTGCAGATTCTATGGAAACGGTCATGGGCGCCATGTCCTATGATGCGATGGTTACCGTTGTTGGTTGTGATAAAAACATGCCAGGTGCTTTAATGGCAATGCTTCGACTCAACAGACCGTCGGTATTGTTGTATGGTGGTACCATTGCGGCGGGTTGTCTCAACGATCAAAAACTCGATGTGGTCTCTGCATTTGAAGCATGGGGACAAAAAGTAGCGGGTTCGATTGACGAAAAAGAATTTAAAGCCGTTGTGCAAAATGCCTGTCCAGGAGCTGGCGCATGTGGCGGGATGTATACAGCCAATACAATGGCATCTTCGATTGAAGCACTGGGAATGTCTTTACCATACAGCTCGTCCAATCCAGCAGTAGGGAAAGAGAAAGAAACAGATGCAGTAGAAGCAGGAAAAGCACTGCGCTTTCTCTTGCAAAACGATATTAAGCCAAGAGACATTGTTACAAAAAAGTCTCTTGAAAATGCACTACGGTTAATCACAGTACTCGGCGGATCTACCAATGCGGTGTTGCACTATTTGGCGATTGCCAAAGCAGCACAAGTTGATCTAAGCATTGATGATTTTCAACGTATTAGTGATTGTACGCCTTTCTTGGCAGACCTAAAACCAAGCGGAAAGTTTTTGATGGAGGATGTTCATCGTGTTGGTGGCGTTCCCGCAGTTATGAAATATATGCTTGAAGAGGGCATGCTACACGGAGATTGTTTGACAGTCACTGGAAAAACAATTGCAGAAAATCTGGCAGATGTAGAGCCACTTCAAGTTTGTCAAAATGTTATTCGTCCGGTATCCAATCCGATCAAACCAACAGGCCACATTCGGATTTTGAAAGGAAACCTTGCTGAAGAGGGATCTGTTGCTAAAATTACTGGAAAGGAAGGTTTAATCTTTAGTGGACCTGCTCGTGTTTTTGATGGAGAGTTTGAAGCTAACGATGGTATCCGAACAGGAATAGTGCAAAAAGGAGAAGTTGTGGTAATTCGTTACGAGGGACCACAGGGTGGACCTGGAATGCCTGAAATGCTAAAGCCTACAGCCGCGATTATGGGTGCTGGACTGGGGAATGACGTCGCATTGATTACCGATGGACGATTTTCGGGCGGCACCCACGGATTTGTTGTAGGACATATCACACCTGAAGCACAAATCGGTGGGACACTTGCTCTGGTAAAAGATGGAGATATAATCACCATTAATGCGGAAGACAACACCATTGTTTTGGATGTTGACGACAAAGAACTCGAATCGAGAAAGGCGCAATGGAAAGCTCCAGAATTCAAAGTTTCTCGAGGAGTATTGTATAAATATGCCAAGGCAGTTTCATCTGCATCTGCTGGCTGTGTAACTGATGAAAATCTCTAATGGGCGCAAAAACAACACTCCAAAATCCAAAAGGTCCGATTAGCGGAGCTGAAGCGCTAGTGCGCAGTTTGGTCGCTGAGGGAGCCGATTTGATTTACGGATATCCTGGTGGCGCCATTATGCCTGTTTATGATGAGCTTTATAAGTTTCAAGACCATATCAATCATGTGCTTGTTCGTCATGAGCAAGGTGCTGCCCATGCCGCTCAGGGCTTTGCTCGAGTTTCCGGTCAAGTGGGAGTCTGCATGGCAACCTCTGGCCCCGGTGCAACCAACTTAGTGACTGGAATTGCGGATGCGATGATTGACTCAACGCCTCTTGTATGTATCACAGGGCAAGTTCCTTCTCATTTGTTGGGCTCAGATGCGTTTCAAGAAACAGATATCATCGGGATTTCAACCCCTGTTACCAAGTGGAGTTATCAAATCACCCGCGTTGAGGAAATTCCAGAAATCATTGCAAAAGCATTTTACATCGCTCGTTCAGGACGTCCTGGTCCTGTACTGGTTGATATCACCAAAGATGCCCAATTTGGAACAAGTGATTTTTCATATTCCCCATGTACAAAAATCCGAAGCTATAAACCCATTCCTGAAACAGAAGAAAATGATTTGGTACAAGCTGCCAAGTTGATTAATGCTGCAAAGAACCCCCTCATCGTTTGGGGACAGGGTGTGATTTTGGGCGAAGCAGAGGAGGAGTTCCGTGCCTTTGTTGAAAAGTCAGGAGTTCCTGCTGCATGGACAATTCTGGGCGTTTCTGCTATCGAAACCTCTCATCCACTAAACGTTGGTATGGTTGGGATGCATGGCAATTACGCGCCAAACCTCCTTACCAATGAATGCGATTTACTTCTTGCGATCGGGATGCGATTTGACGATCGTGTGACTGGCGATTTGTCTACCTATGCTAAACAAGCTAAAATCATTCATTTTGAGATTGATCCCGCAGAAGTCAACAAAAACGTAGAGGTCGATGTGGCTGTTATGGGGAGTGTAAAACATACTCTCAAAGCGATTCTCCCGCATCTACAAACAAAAACATATCCCGACTGGCTCAAACGATTTAAAGAGCTCGATGCAATCGAGTTTGACAAGGTTATCGATGATGAAATCAACCCGACAAAGTCTGGTTTGACAATGGGTGAAGTCATCAAAACGATCAATGCGAATAGTGGGGGCGAAGCCGTCATTGTTACCGACGTTGGGCAACATCAAATGATCGCTTGTCGATACGCAGAATTTTCACAATCGAAAAGCAATATCACGTCAGGTGGTTTGGGAACCATGGGATTTGCATTACCAGCTGCACTGGGTGCCAAAATGGGTGCTCCAGAACGAGAAGTTGTTGCAGTGATTGGAGATGGTGGATTTCAAATGAACATCCAAGAACTGGGTACGATTTTCCAAACCCAAGCTGCGGTTAAGATTGTGATTCTAAACAATGACTTTTTGGGTATGGTGCGTCAGTGGCAACAGTTGTTTTTTGACAAACGATATGCTTCTACCGAAATGGTAAACCCAGATTTTGTCAAAATCGCAGAGGGTTATTTTATCGATGCAAAACGAGTAACCGAAAGAGAAGAAATGACTGCTGCAGTTGCCGAAATGATGAAGTCCGACAAGCCTTATCTCCTTGAGGTTTGTGTGGAAAAAGAAAACAATGTATTTCCGATGATTCCCTCTGGGGCATCGGTCTCAGACATCAGACTCGAATAATCATGGAACCAAAAAACTATACGATTTCGATTTATGCAGAAAACAACGTCGGTTTGCTTTCTCGTGTGTCTGCGATTTTTCTAAAAAGACATATCAATATCGATAGCTTAAATACGTCGATGTCTGAAATTGAAAACATCTTTCGTTTTGTGATTGTTGCTCAACTTACAAAAGAACAAGTCAAGAAGATTGTCAAGCAAATCGAAAAACAAATCGAAGTGATAAAAGCGTTTTATCACACCGATGAAGAAACGATTTTTCTAGAATCGGCTTTGTATAAAGTGAAATCAAACTCCTTGTTTGAACAACGTCAGATTCAAAATGTGATTAAAAAGAGTCACGCCAACATTGTTACGGTCAATCCCGAGTTTTTTGTTATCGAAAAAACAGGATTTCGAGAAGAAACCGAACAATTATACAAAGAATTAGCTCCTTATGGTCTATTGCAGTTTGTGCGCTCTGGTCGAATATCTGTGACAAAATCACCGATGCAAATTTCCCATATATTAAAAGAATTCTCTAAATAAAATTATCATGTCAAATTACTTTAATACCCTCTCATTACACAAAAAACTCGATCAACTTGCTCGTTGTCGTTTTATGGACTCTTCGGAGTTTTCCAATGGCATTGCGGCTTTGGAAGGTAAAAAGATTGTTATCGTTGGTTGTGGTGCTCAAGGACTCAACCAAGGGTTGAATATGCGTGATGCGGGGTTAAATGTTTCCTATGCACTTCGTGCTGGAGCGATTGAGCAAAAACGAACCTCTTATAACAATGCGGTATCCAATAACTTTCCTGTTGGCACCTACGAGGATATGATTCCATCAGCTGATTTGGTGATCAATTTGACACCAGATAAAAATCATACTTCCGTTGTTGAAGCGGTTATGCCATTGATGAAAAAAGGGGCAACTTTGTCCTACTCTCATGGGTTTAACATCGTAGAAGAAGGGATGAAGATCCGGGAAGACCTTACGGTAATTATGGTCGCACCTAAGAGTCCTGGGTCAGAGGTTCGGGAAGAGTATAAGCGTGGTTTTGGTGTTCCTACACTGATTGCTGTTCATGTGGATAATGACCCCCAAGGTTACGGTCTTGAGCAAGCAAAAGCATATTGTGTTGGAACTGGTGGACACCGTGCTGGCGTATTGGAATCTTCTTTTGTCGCCGAGGTCAAATCTGATTTAATGGGTGAGCAAACGATTTTATGTGGCGTATTACAAACAGGTTCGATCTTATGCTTTGACAAAATGGTCGCACAAGGGTTAGATCCAAATTATGCTTCAAAACTCATACAATTTGGTTGGGAAACAATCACAGAGGCATTAAAACATGGTGGAATTACCAATATGATGGACCGTTTGAGTAATCCTGCGAAAATCAAGGCCTTTGAACTGTCAGAAGAACTAAAAGAAATCATGACTCCATTGTTTCAAAAGCACATGGACGATATCATGTCAGGTCACTTCTCAAAAACCATGATGGAAGATTGGGCGAATGATGATAAAAATCTGTTGACATGGCGCGCTGCAACAGGCGAAACGGCATTTGAAAAAACCGCCATAACAGACAAAGAAATCACGGAACAAGAATATTTTAATCATGGGGTATTGATGGTCGCTTTTGTTCGTGCTGGAGTGGAGTTGGCATTTGACACCATGGTTGCTTCTGGTATTAAGGATGCATCGGCTTACTACGAATCGTTACACGAGACGCCATTGATTGCCAATACCATTGCACGTAAAAAGTTATTTGAAATGAACCGTGTGATATCAGACACAGCCGAATACGGTTGTTATTTGTTTGATCATGCTTGTAAACCATTGCTAACCGATTTTATGAAGAAAATCGACACAGATGTCATAGGGACTTCTTATCAGCCAAATGATACAGGCGTTGATAACCAGAAACTCATTGCAATCAATGCGGTTATTCGAAATCACCCTGTTGAAGTAATTGGTAAAGAATTGCGCGAATCGATGACCGCAATGAAAAAAATCGTATAAAGGTTGGCGAATCTTTTCGACATACAAAGCATTCAAGAAGCAAAGGGTATCGTTCGTGATGTCGCTTTGGAAACACCTCTGCAGCTCAACGAGAGATTGAGTGAGCAGTACGACGCCAAGGTGTATTTCAAACGAGAAGACCTTCAGCCGATACGCTCATTTAAACTCCGAGGTGCTTATCACAAGATCTATAAGCTATCCACAGAAGAAAGAAAGCGTGGGATTGTTTGTGCGAGTGCGGGAAATCATGCGCAAGGCGTTGCCCTTGCCTGTAATAAACTGGGAATCAAAGGCACGATTTTTATGCCCGTTCCCACACCAAAACAAAAACTCGGTCAAGTCCGTATGTTTGGCGGTTCGAATGTAGAAATTCGTCTCACTGGCGATACTTTTGATGACGCCTATGCTGCTGCGCAGTCTTTTAAAGATGAAACCAACAGTATGTTTGTGCATCCTTTCGAAGATAAGGACGTGGTCATTGGTCAAGCAACGCTCGCATTGGAACTCATTGAGCAAGCCGAGGAACCGATCGATTATATCCTTGTTCCGATTGGTGGGGGAGGCCTTATTTCTGGTGTTTTACACGTATTTAAAACACTTTCACCCCAAACCAAAGTGATTGGTATTGAGCCAGAGGGAGCGCCTGCTATGCAGCAATCATTGGCTAATGGTAAAAACACGGAACTCAATGAAATCGATCCTTTTGTCGATGGAGCTGCAGTGCGAAAAGTTGGCGATGATGCATTTTCATTGTGCACAACTTTTTTGGACAAGCTTGTGCTTGTGTCCGAAGGAAAAATCTGCCAGTCTATTCTTAAGTTATATAACAAAGAAGCCATTGTCGTTGAACCAGCTGGTGCGATGTCTACGGCATCATTAAAAATGATTACTGAAGAGATCAAAGGGAAAAACGTGGTTTGTCTAATTTGTGGCGGGAATAACGATATTACTCGAATGGCAGAAATTAAGGAGCGTGCTCTGTTGGAAGCCAATCTATTACATTATTTTATCGTTCGTTTTCCACAGCGAGCTGGTGCTTTAAAAGAGTTTGTCGCAGAAGTCCTTGGTCCGAAAGATGATATTACCTTTTTTGAGTACTCTAAAAAAAACAACCGATCTAATGGTCCCGCAGTAGTTGGGATAGAGATTAAAAACCCAGATGATTTTGACAGTCTAGTCAAACGAATGAAGTCAAAAGGGTTTTATGGAGATTATATCAACAATAAACCTGACTTGTTTCAATTTTTAATATAATTGTAAAAAATTTGCATGAAATCTACGTATTCCTCAATACCTAAAGAATACGCTATAGATCAAACTATAGCTCATTCCACTTATCTGACTGACGGTCAAATCGGAACTTGGGATGGAAGTACTGCCGAAGTGTACTCATCTATACAGACCGAAAATAAAAATGGTGAGTTTGGCCCCACTCTTCTAGGAACCGTTCCTGATATGGATGAAAGTGCTGCTTTAAAGGCACTTCACGCTGCTGATAAAGCGTTTCAAAAGGGTCAAGGGCAATGGCCAACCATGAAAGTTTCTGAGCGTGTGGCATGCATGCAAAAGTTTGTGGACTTGATGAAACTCAAGCGTGAGGAGGTGGTGAAGTTGATCATGTGGGAAATCGGTAAAAACCTTAATGATTCTCAAAAAGAATTTGACAGAACCGTTGACTATATCAACGATACCATTGCAGCTTACAAGGATATTGACCGAGCTAGCGCTAAAATTCATCACGAAGGTGGCGTTCATGCGCACATTCGTAGAGGACCAATTGGTATTGTTCTTTGTTTAGGTCCCTACAACTATCCACTTAATGAAACTTTTTGTCTGTTGATCCCTGCAATTATGATGGGGAACACAGCAATTTTTAAGCCTGCTAAGCATGGAGTATTGTTGATTGCTCCTCTATTGGATGCATTCCAAAAAAGCTTCCCACCGGGTGTCGTGAACATTGTTTTTGGTCGAGGACGAACCATTGCCTCACCGATAATGAAAAGCGGACTTGTCGATGTTTTGGCTTTGATTGGTCATAGTAGCTCTGCAATTTCGCTACAAGACTTACACCCGAAAAAAAATAGACTTCGTCTGGTATTGGGTCTTGAGGCAAAAAATCCAGGGATTATTTTGCCAGATGCTGACTTGGATCAAGCAGTTGCTGAATGTATCAGCGGAACCTTATCATTTAATGGTCAGCGTTGTACCGCCCTAAAAGTGTTATATGTTCATGAAGACATTCGTGAGTCCTTTTTAGAGAAATTCTCTAAAGCAGTTGACGCACTTCAAGTCGGATTGCCATGGGAAAATACCTTGTTGACTCCCTTACCCGAGCCAAACAAACCCGCATACATCAAAGATTTGATTGATGATGCGGTATCTAAAGGAGCATCGGTGATGAATACTAGAGGTGGTGAAATGACAGCAAACTACTGTTTCCCAGCGGTGTTATATCCTGTAACTCCTGAAATGAAGGTTTATGAGGAAGAGCAATTTGGACCTGTGATTCCCGTTTTATCGTTTTCCGATATTCAGGAACCCCTCGATGATATGTCCGCATCTTCCTATGGGCAGCAAGTGAGTTTGTTTGGTAAGAACGTAAACCAACTGGGACCGCTAATCGATACGCTAGCCAATTTGGTTTGTCGAGTTAACCTCAATAGTTCTTGTCAGCGTGGCCCTGACGTCTATCCGTTTACGGGTCGTAAAGATTCTGCGGTTAGTACACTCAGCGTTCATGATGCTTTGCGTTCGTTCTCGATTCGAACTTTCCTTGCTTCGAATGACAATGAGATTAACAATGAAATTTTGGAGCGATTGATGGCATCCAAAAAGTCAAAGTTTATCAATACAGATTATATCCTGTAAAGTTTCACTTTAGTTATTGAGCATAACGGGCATCACCAGCATGGTGATTTGCTCAT
This sequence comes from Flavobacteriaceae bacterium, assembly GCA_964229535.1. Classification (GTDB taxonomy): domain Bacteria; phylum Bacteroidota; class Bacteroidia; order Flavobacteriales; family Flavobacteriaceae; genus UBA724. Next base: position 12,963 of record CAXRDL010000063.1, read on the forward strand.
TCTCTTCTGTTCCGTCGAGAGGAGTTAACAAACCTGCACGATTAGGGAGTGACATTTCAAATTGCACCTCTTTACAAGTCATGTTGTTAAGCATTTCGATTAAAAAACGGGCGTTAAAACCGATTTGCATATCACTTCCTTGGAAAGAACAACTCAAACGTTCTTCTGCCCGATTGCTGTAATCGATGTCTTCAGCGGAAATATTGAGTTCGGCACCAGCCAATTTTAATCGGACTTGGTGTGTGGTTTTGTTTGAGAAGATGCTCACACGCTTCATGGTTGTCAAAAACAAATTGCGATCAATTGTGAGTACATTGGGGTTGTCTTTTGGGATTACTGCCTCATAGTTCGGATATTTCCCATCGATAAGCCGACAAGTCAATTCGATATCATCAAAAACAAAACGGGCATTGCTGTTGTTGTATTCCAACTGTACATCCACTTCATTCCCTGTTAAGATTGACTTTAACAATGTCAAAGGTTTTTTAGGCATGATAAATTCTGCGGATTCATCACTTGTGATATCAGTTCGAACATAACGAACCAATTTGTGCGCGTCGGTTGCAACAAAAGTCAATCCAGTTGACGAAAACTGAAAAAACACACCACTCATAACGGGACGAAGATCGTCGTTGCCAGAGGCAAATAAGGTGCTATTGATCGCAGTAGCAAGCACATTACCAGGCATACTAATTTGACTGGCATCACTAACGCTAACCGCTTTTGGAAATTCTTCAGCGGTGGCATAAGCCAGAGCATATTTTCCATAGTTAGAGCTGATTTCGACCGTATTTTGATCTGTTAAGGTAAAGGTCAATGGTTGCTCTGGAAAGGTTTTGATCGTTTCAAGTAGCAATCGGGCTGGCACAGCTACACTTCCACTATCGTCAGCTTCTACGCTAATAACGGCAGACATGGTTGTTTCCAGATCAGTCGCGGTAACCCGAAGGTTATTGTCACTCACCTCAAATAGAAAATGATCTAAAATAGGCAAGGTGTTGGTTGTATTTAGAACACCACTCAGGGTTTGAATGGGTTTTAGAAGTGCAGAACTGGAGACGATAAATTTCATGTGTTAAACCTTGATTTAACAAAAATAACTTTTCCTTTTTGAATATGGAAACGAACTTATCAACACTATTCGAAGTGCACAGACACCACGTCGAGATATTGTAAGCCAAATAAGCTCGAAGCGCCACCCGTATGCTGTGGATTGCTTTTATAGATTGCCAATTCAAGTAAACCAAGTGAATTAAAAAGAGCAAGTTCTTTTCCCCCTTCCATTCGTTTGTTTTTATCGATATCAAAACGGATCACTTCTGCATAGGAACGAACCACTTGTTTGATCTCATTGTTTCGCACTTGTATGGTAAACGCACGCCCTTGCCCGATTTCCACAAATAATTTCTCAGAAATGTTGGTGATAACGTTTTCATAATTATCGATATAAATGACCTTACCAGTGATGGTCTTTTTGTCATTATTTACACTTGGCGTGAAAGGCAGACGAACATTGATTTGTTCAGTTTTTTTACCAATCACACTTGGTGCTCCGCCCCGCATGAGGTGGGTCGCTGCCTGTGCAAAAATCGCTCGGGTACTGAAACTATCGGTAGGGGCTTTTTGAATATCGATTTCATACACTTCATTAGGTTTGAATTTTGGTGAGATTAGCGATAGTATGCCATTATCTGCACAGACAAAATAGTGTTTGTTGAGTTTGGCAACAATGGGTTTGTTTTCAGGGCTAACTGTGTCATCTATACACAAAATATGCACCGATCCCTCGGGAAAATGAGCGTAGCTATTTTGCACCACAAAAGCTGCTTGTGCAATGTGAAAGGGCTCAATTTCATGTGAGATATCAACAATAACTGGATGTTCGAGCAAACGGTGAAGCTCTCCCTTGAGAGAAGCCAGATAGGGGTCTTTTTGCCCAAAATCCGATGTGAGTGTAATAACAGGATTCAAATTGATCGCATTAAATTAAGCCGTAGAAGACAAAATTTGTTAAATTTGAAATCAAAGTTACCAAAAAAAAAAGCGGTAGCATTGATGTAAAAATGATTTGCCATTGAATGAAATCTCTATACAGCTCGCCGAAGTGAATCCAACTGTATTCTACGGCGGCAACAAAAGCAAAAATATCGCCATACTCAAGCGATATTTCCCCAAATTAAAAATTGTAGCCCGAGGCGATATTGTCACCGCCTATGGTGAGGAAGAAGTCCTTGAGGAATTCGAAAAGCAAATGGATCGCTTGATGATGCATTATGGCAAATACAACTCACTCGATGAATCGACTGTTGAGAAGATTTTAACGTCTTCTAGTGAAGATAACTTTGGTTTGGATGAAGCAGATATTCAAACTATTTTGCATGGTGTTGGTGGTAAAATTATCAAGGCACGCACCGTCAATCAAGCAAGGTTAGTGGAGTCGATTGCCACAAATGACTTGGTGTTTGCAGTTGGTCCCGCTGGTACGGGCAAAACCTATACTGGTATTGCCATGGCGGTAAAAGCACTCAAAAACAAAGAGGTCAAACGCATTGTACTTACACGTCCGGCTGTAGAAGCAGGGGAAAACCTTGGATTCCTACCCGGAGATTTAAAGGAAAAGCTCGACCCCTATATGCAGCCCTTATATGATGCACTTCGAGATATGATTCCCGCTGAAAAACTCGCGAGTTATATCGAAAAGGGAACCATACAAATTGCGCCTATGGCCTTTATGCGTGGGCGTACGCTTGATGATGCCTTTGTTATTTTGGACGAAGCCCAAAACACCACACACAACCAAATGAAGATGTTTTTGACCCGTATGGGTAAAAACACCAAGTTTGTGATTACGGGAGACCCTGGGCAAATCGATTTACCTAGGCGTGTGATCTCGGGTTTAAAAGAAGCGTTGCTTATTTTGTCTGACGTGAAGGGAATTGATGTCATTCAGCTTGATGGGCGAGATGTGATCCGCCACCAACTGGTCAAAAAAGTAATTGACGCATACAAGAAAACCGAGCACCACAACTAATGGCAACCAATACCTTGATGCATACCGATTTTGAATTTGTTGGTCAAACCAATAAATACACTGGTAAAGTTCGTGAGGTATACACCTTGGACAATGATACGCTCATTATGGTTGCGACAGATCGCTTGTCGGCTTTTGATGTGGTGATGCCTCGTGGAATTCCATTTAAGGGCCAGATTCTCAACCAAATTGCAACGCATATGATGCAATCAACAGCTGATTTGGTTCCCAATTGGATTCTCTCAACCCCTGATCCCAACGTTGCGATCGGGAAAAAATGTACCCCTTTTAAGGTGGAAATGGTCATTCGTGGTTACCTTTCTGGACATGCAGCTCGCGAGTATAAAGCCGGCAACCGAATGCTTTGTGGAGTCCCAATGCCCGAGGGAATGAAAGAGCACGATGCCTTTCCAACTCCCATCATCACTCCTGCGACCAAGGCAGAGCAAGGTGACCATGACGAAGACATTAGTGAGGAACAAATTTTGGAAACGGGGCTTGTTTCTGAAGCAGATTACAAACTACTTAAGGACTATACAAACAAGTTATTTGCAAGAGGAACAGAGCTTGCTGCAAAGCAAGGTTTATTGCTGGTCGACACCAAGTATGAATTTGGAAAAGATGCAAATGGAAACATTCTTTTGATTGATGAGATTCACACCCCCGACTCGTCTCGTTACTTTTATGCCGAGGGTTATCAAGACCGCCAAGACCAAAATGAACCACAGAAACAACTCTCCAAAGAATTTGTACGTCAATGGCTGATTCGAAATGGGTTTCAAGGACTTGAAGGACAAAATTTACCTGTGATGAACGATGATTATATCGACAGTGTTTCCCAGCGATACATTGAACTCTACGAAAAAATTATGGGCGTTCCTTTTGAAAAAGCTCAGATTGATCATATTGAGGAACGTATGCGCCACAATCTGAAAACTTTTCTCTAAGCTAGGATTGCTTTGGCAATATACTTACCAAATCCTCATCTGAAATTTTTGGGTTAATCTGTACTGCCTTGCTTTCTTTTCTGCGAATCCATGTCATTTGACGTTTCGCATAATGCCGTGTGTGCTGCTTAATTTTAGCGATGGCTTCATCTAAATCAATTTTCTGATCAAAAAAATCAAAAACCTCTTGATAACCAACGGTCTGCAAGGCATTGAGATGGCGATGGGGGTAGAGGGATTCGGCTTCTTGTAGCAGCCCCTCGTTGATCATTTCATCTACACGGTCATTGATACGATTATAGAGCAGATCTCTGGGGGTATCAACGGTGAGCGGCAATATCGAAAATGGTCGCTTTGCTTTCTGTTGCCCCAAAAAAGAAGAATAGGGCTGACCAGCAGCCAGACTCACGCCCAAAGCACGTAACACCCGACTCGGGTTTTGGATTTCCATTTTTTGATAATGATTAGGGTCAAGTGTTTGTAGCTCATTTTGCAGATCCTCCAAGCCATTGCTTTCCAGACGTTCCCCAAGTGCGGTTCTTATTTCCTCTGGTACTTCAGGGAATTTGTCAATCCCTTCAACGACGGCATGCATATATAGTCCAGAACCACCCACCAATACCGCAAAATCTTGTCTCTCAAAATACTGCGTAAGGGAGTCCATTGCATCTGCTTCAAACTGCCCGACAGAGTAGGGCGATTGAATGCTTTTGTGTTGGATAAAATGATGGGGAACTTCTTTTAGCTCCGTTTTGCTTGGTACAGCAGTACCAATCGACATTTCTTTGTAAAACTGCCGTGAATCACAGGAAAAAATCTCTGCACCAAGTGCCTTTGCGATTCGGATAGATAGAGCGGTTTTGCCACTTGCCGTGGGTCCAGATAGGGTGATGAGTGTCTTGTTCATTGATTTTGAAGTGGTATGATTTTTAGGTTTTTGTGTTTTCGTAGATAACTTTTGATGATATGCCGTGCTTCCCTTGAGTCTTTCATGGGATAGATGATGTTTTTGAGTGCATCGGGATGCGTGATTTGATGTGATAAATTGATATAACCAAAGCCAACAAGCTTTTTGTTTTCAATCAAAATGACACTTTGCTCTTCTGGACTTCGACCACGGTCGACGATCACCATTTCACGATGGCTAAACTCAATGTCTGAGATCAGTTGCTGAACCCGTTGGTTATAACTATCCGCAGATTCTTCACCAACGCAGGCACCGAGGCATTCTTGTTTGAGGTGTAAACTGCATGACCCCTCCTTTTTATCCAAGCTCAAGAGTTGCAGGCATAGGGTATACTTTTCGGCGAAGTGAAATAGGACAGCCCGTGCACGATTGAGATTTTTAAAGGTTGTGAGATACTCATCTTCAGGATTGGCATGTACGAGTCGTAATACTTGATAATCGTTTTGATTCTGCGCCAAGCTGAGTCCAAATTTGATAAAACTGCTTTTGTACATCCGGTTGTGTTTGGGCTTATGGAGTTTGATTTCGTCCAACTCCTTGAGCAAGGCAACAAGCTCACTTCCCGTCTCTTCCACGCTGATTGAGTCTGTCTCCAGTTGGATTCGCAATTGTTTTTTCCCAGAACTGCTAAAGTGCTGATTCACCCGATGCTTCATGTTTTTACTCTTTCCAATATAAATCACATCACCCTTAGCATTGTGGAGGTAATAGACACCCATAGTGGCAGGAACCGTTTGGAGGAGTTTTAGAAGATGTTTTGGTTTATTGGAGTTGGAATGCGCTTTTATCAGGTTTTTGACAATATGCTTTTCGCCGTCTTTGTGAAGTAAAATTTTTAAAAGCTCTAGTGTTGCCCGTGCATCCCCAGCAGCACGATGCCGGTCGCTTAGCGGAATTCCCAAACTGCGCACAAGTTTCCCAAGTTTGTAGGATTCTACATCGGGGATGAGTTTTTTGGAGAGTTCAACAGTACAGAGTGTTTTTCTTTCAAAATCAAATCCCAACCGGTCAAACTCGGTTTGCAACATACGGTAATCAAAAGAGGCATTGTGCGCAACAAGCACACAGTCGGTTGTAATTTCAACAATGCGTTTTGCCAGCTCATAAAATTTGGGGGCGTTACGAAGCATACGCTGATTGATTCCTGTTAGATTTTCTACAAATGGCTGAATGGGCCTTTCGGGATTGATTAGTGAAATTAACTGATCGGTGAGTTCATGCCCATCATATTGATAAACCGCAATTTCTGTGATGCCCTCTTCTCCGTATTTCCCTCCAGTCGTTTCGACATCCACAACAGCGTACATAGCCCTTAATTTCGTGCGCCAAATATACGGCTACCCACACGAATCATTGTGCTTCCACATGATAAGGCAAGCGGATAATCCCCACTCATTCCCATCGAAAGGGTGTCCCAGTCATATTGATCTCGGTGCTGTTTGTAATATTGAGCAAGCGATTTGAATTCGCTTTCAATTTGGGATTGGTTATCCGTAAAACTCGCCATGCCCATCAAGCCACGGATCCGAACATGCGTATAATTGTTTTGATTCAGAATCTCGTCACAACTATCAAATGTAAGCCCAAATTTGGTTTCTTCCTGTGCAATTCGGACTTGCAACAAGCAATCAATCACTCGATCGTTTTTTTGGCCTTGCTTGTCAATCTCATTGAGCAATCGAATACTATCCACACTGTGAATAAGCGATACAAATGGTGCAATGTATTTTACCTTATTTCGCTGCAAATGGCCAATCATATGCCAACGGATATTTTGTGGAAGTGCAGACGCTTTATCGGCCATCTCTTGCACCTTGTTCTCACCAAAATCGCGCTGTCCTGCTTCATAGGCCTCCAGAAGACTGGCAACAGGTTTGGTTTTTGAAACTGCGACGAGCGTTGCAGAATTGGGTATGGATTGCAGAAGGGTAGAAAGATTGTCTTTGATCATTGTGATAAAAAGTCAAAGATAAGCATCCCATGTAAAGGTTTGGGTTTGATATGCGTACTCTTTGGGGGTAGTAGATCAGAATCCTCAACCGTTGCGACGATATCTGAGAACGGAATCGTGTAGTGTTGCAATCCAAAAGCAAATTCACCCATGTCTACTGCTTCTTTTATCTGTTGTTGTGGTTGTTCATAATGGATATAGGAAATTCGTTTGTCCTTTTCCAGATTTTGGATATTGAGCAATGGTTTTGCGATGTCTTCATAAATGATATTCGTGGGGATTCTGCTTAGGGTTGGTGTGAGAGAGTGATCACGATTGGAGATCAGACGAAACCAAGCCCCGCCGATATACATGCTAAACTCAAATGCGTTTTTTGGAGCTTTGTAAGCTGATAGTCTTTCAACCTTGAAATTGTTTGACAATTCAGCAATAAAATGGTCAATCCGAATCTCATTTAAGCTGCTGAACATTCGACAAAAACCATCAATTTGGAGTTGATCGTGGGGGAGTAGCATGGCCAAAAATTGGTCTTTTGTTTTGTCTTCCTTTGAATACGATAAGGAAGAAAAACAACGATGATGCCCATCAGCGATATACAAAGAGTCAATTGACTTGAAGGCTGCATTTATTCGATCAATGAGGATGGGATGGTCAATTCGCCAAAGCTTGTAATCGGTTTCCTTTCTTTCAAATTCTGCAAACGCTTTCGAATTGGTAAACTGATGACAAATCTCTTCGAGTTCTTTGTTGGGTGGGTGACAAAGCACAACAGGCTCTGCATTGAGTTGTGAATTTTTTAGGTACTCTTTAAACGTTTTGACACGGCTGTTTTCGACATCTTCATGGGGTTTGATCTCACCATTATTCAGTCTTTCAGTTTGAACACAACCTATAAATCCCAACGATTTGTTATCGCCTGTTTGAATTTGAAGCAGATATAAACTCGGATTTGGATCTCGAACTAAAATTTCTTGTCGAAGAAATGCGTGCAATCGTTTTCTGATCTGGGAGGTTCTATCTGAATTCGGTTGAATAAGGTATAAAAAATCAAGCACATCTTCGTTCTGCTTTGCAGCTTCTCCGATTTGTCTGTTGACCCAGGGCTTGAGTTGGTTTGGTCGAGGACGAATGGCTTTAAATGGGGCTAGAATCATGGTTAAAAACAATTTAAAATTTGGTAGGCGATTTTTAATGCCGAAGCTCCTGCTTGTAAAGATACAGCAGGTTCTTTATTCATACGAATGGCATCGGCAAAATTTTCCAATTCCATCAAAATTGCATTCCCTTCATCGACTTTGGGGTTATCAAAGAAAATCTGTTTTTTAACGCCTTCTGCATTTTCGAGTATCATCGCAAAATCCTCTGGTGATTCGGATGCATTTTGCATGCGAACAACCTCTACTTTCTTCTCAAAAAAATCGACAGACACATAGGCATCTCGTTGAAAAAATCGTGATTTTCGCATGGTTTTCATCGATATTCGACTTGCGGTCAGGTTTGCAACACATCCATTCTCGAACTGCAATCTTGCATTGGCAATATCAGGAGTTTCACTGATGATCGAAACTCCACTTGCTTGTACATCGACAACTTTTGAATTTACCACACTCAAAATGGCATCGATATCGTGAATCATCAAGTCCAATACTACAGAAACATCTGTTCCTCTAGGATTGAACTCTGCCAAGCGATGGGCCTCAATAAACATTGGCTTTTGAATATGCGAGTTTGCTGCCATAAACGCTGGGTTAAACCGCTCCACTTGACCCACCATGCCCAAAAGCCCTTTGGCTTTGGCCAAGGACACCAACTCGTCAGCTTCTTTCACGATGGCTGTGATTGGCTTTTCTAAAAATACATGTAAACCGCTCTCGAGGGCTTTTTTGGCCAATTCAAAATGGCTGAGTGTTGGCGTGACGATATCTATCACATCCACTTCATCAAACAAGCTGCTGACATCTGAGAATGAACGATACCCAAATTCTCTTGATATTTTCGCAGCAATTTGGGGTTGAGAATCATAAAAGCCGACCAATTCATAGGCCGATGATTCCTGTAACAAACGCAAGTGAATTTTCCCCAAGTGGCCAGCACCAAGTACGCCAATTTTAAGTTTTTGATCCATAGGAACAAAGGTAGGATTTATCGACTAATTATTGTTTAGAAAATCCGCAAAGTCTTTGTAATTTTATGGGGTGATTGATAGCACTAAGCATCAGGGGATGCGTCGGCATTTGGTCGAGCAACTACGCAAAAAGGGGATTACTGACGAAGAGGTTTTGTCGGCCATTGGCAGTGTGCCTCGGCATTTGTTTATGGATAGTGGGTTTGAATCTCATGCCTACCAAGACAAGGCATTTCCCATCGCAGCAGAACAAACCATATCCCAACCCTATACTGTTGCCTTCCAGTCTCAACTCCTGCAAGTACAACAAGGACAAAGCGTACTCGAAATCGGTACGGGATCGGGTTATCAAACAGCTGTATTAACGCTGTTAGGTGTCGATGTGTACTCGATTGAAAGACAACATCAGTTATACCGATACAGTATGCGTCAATTGCCAAAACTTGGTTATCGCCCAAAAAAACTGGTCTTTGGAGATGGGTATAGAGGTCTCCAAGAGTTCGCCCCTTTCGATCGAATATTGGTCACAGCAGGCGCTACAGAAATCCCCAAGGCCTTGCTCAATCAACTCGCAATAGGGGGGCGTATGGTAATCCCTGTGGGAGCCGGAACGCAAGAAATGATTTTGATGGTCAGAATCTCTGCCAAGGAATTTGAAAAGCAAAAGCACGGAACCTTTCGATTTGTACCCATGCTGACCGATAAAAACTAGCGGTTTGAAAAACTCTTTTTCACCCGATCGAGTTGTCTTTTGTTGTCCCGATCCTTGATGGTGTCTCGTTTGTCGTGAATCTTTTTCCCTCGCGCCAGGACAATCCGTAATTTGGCATATCCTTTTTCACTGATAAACAGATTTAGTGGAACAATGGTCAATCCAACATTCTTTACTTCTTTGTGAAGTTTGCGAAGTTCTTTCTTTTGGAGTAGCAGCTTTCGGTCGGCGCGAACACGATGATTGACATAGCCCCCATTGCTATAGGTCTCAATCGACATATTAATCACAAACAATTCCCCGTGATCATTGAATTCACAAAAACTTTCGGCAATCGATGCCTTGGAGGCACGAATCGATTTGATCTCCGTCCCTGTCAATACGATCCCAGCGGTGTACTGGTCGATCAGCTCATATTCAAAACGAGCTCGTTTGTTTTTGATATTGACCTGTTTTTGCATGGGACAAAGGTAGGAACTAAAATTTAGCTATTTCGAAACACCGGTTTTTGTGATTTTAGGGTAAATGCATTTAGATTCATTGCCGACTTTTAATTCAATCATGCACTACAATAATACCTTTTTGGAATGAGCGACATTTTGATGCAATTAGCTAACAAATAATCGACTTTTTGACAACAATTGAGATTTCGTTCACTTTTTTTAAAATTAATTTTTTACTAAAAATGAAGCAAAAACGACCAAAAACAACACATTTTTACTCATTTTAAGCTCATTTTTTGAGTTTTTGAGTCAAAATCGTAAAACCCCAAAATGGGGGGGTGATTTTTTGTTTTTGGGAGGTAAAACGCCTATGTTTGGTATAACAAAACTTTTTTAGTTACAATTATGCCCCAAAGCACACTCACATTTTTATCGTTTTTCCGAACACAATTCCGTGGGTTTTTGGGGCTATTTTTCAATAACTCTAAACCATTAACTCATGACTTTAATTCGATTTTTTACAACCCTAATATTTCTAACTTTTTCTTATCAACTAGCTGCACAAGCACCGACGAATGATAACCCTGCCAATGCTATAGAGCTTACGGTTCAAACAGAATCCTGTGCAGGTAATAACACTGCAACAGCAGGCACATTTGCTAATGCAACCCACTCAGGTGAAACGTATAACAGTATAGGGTGTACTGGAAGTAGTGTGACAAACCCAGTCGATCTTTGGTACAAAGTTGAAACTCCAAGTTCAGGTAGGTTTGGGATGTATGCTGATGGTGATGTGTTTAGTGGTGAACCTTCATTAACAGCTGTATTTTTTACTGAATCAGGAGGTGTCTACACAAGATTTGATTGTAGTGATGATGTTTACAGTACTGATCCATTTGAAATATCAGGTCGGTCGTCTGGAGAGTTAATTTTCATTCAGGTACTCAGTAATGATGAGCTTTGGGGCTATGGGAGTGATTTATCAACTTTAGAATATGATATTTGCGCATATCATCCAGATGGGACTTTAGATTTGTCTCAAACTCAAAAACCACTATTGTTATACTATAGCAATCCTGTTGGAAATCGCTTATCGGTTGAAAGCCATTATCAAATCGAAACGCTTCGCGTCTTTGACCTTAAGGGCAAACAAGTGTTGCACAAAACCCCAAATCAGCAAAAGCTAACCCTCAATACCTTTACCCTTGCACAGGGTGCTTATCTGCTACGATTTGAAACCCCAGAAGGGCAGCAAACGGTAAAACTGATTAAAAAGTAACGACTGAGAGACAGTCGTGTTATTTGGAGTGAGAAAAATGCGTTATTCTTTATTGAGTAGCGCATTTTTAAATGGGTTTTAGAAAGTCAATCAATCTTGTTAAAGATTTGGTGTATAACTTCCACGGAAACGCATTAAAAAAGATGTGGAATTGTTTGCGGTTTGCTGTATTTTTGCCCTTTGTTATGATTATGGAAAACGCAAGAGATCACCAATTATTCGAACTTATTGAAGCCGAACACCAACGTCAAATCGGTGGGCTAGAGCTAATCGCTTCCGAAAATTTTACCAGTCCACAGGTTATGGAAGCCACGGGATCGGTATTGACCAATAAATATGCAGAGGGCTATCCAGGCAAACGCTACTATGGCGGTTGCGAGGTTGTCGATGAGGTCGAAAATCTGGCCATAGAACGTGTAAAAACCCTTTTTGGGGCTGATTATGCAAACGTTCAACCACATTCTGGTTCACAAGCCAATACGGCAGTATACCATGCTTTTATCAAGCCAGGAGATAAGATTATGGGCTTTGACCTTGCTCATGGTGGGCATCTTACCCACGGTTCGCCAGTCAACTTCTCTGGCCGTCTCTACAATGCGGTGTTTTATGGTGTTGACAAAGAAACTGGACTTCTAAACTATGATACCATACAGGAGATCGCAGAGAGAGAAAAGCCGCAAATGATCATCGCAGGAGCGTCTGCATACTCCCGTGATATCGACTTTAAGCGTTTTCGAGAAATCGCCGACAGTGTAGGTGCTTTTTTACTCGCTGATATTTCTCATCCCTCTGGTCTGATTGCCAAAGGATTGCTCAATGACCCGATTCCACACTGCCATGTGGTCACCACCACCACCCACAAAACCCTAAGAGGGCCAAGAGGTGGTTTGATTTTGATGGGTAAGGATTTTGAAAACCCTTTTGGAATCACGCTGAAAAGTGGTAAAAAACGCATGATGTCATCTTTGGTTGATGGGGGTGTATTTCCTGGAAATCAAGGTGGACCTCTTGAGCATGTCGTTGCTGCCAAAGCAGTTGCTTTTGGAGAAGCCCTTACCGATGAGTTTATGCATT
>CAXRDL010000064.1:0-12731 GCA_964229535.1 Flavobacteriaceae bacterium
TTTTTACGCAATCCCATTTGTCAAGATATGGGACGTAAAATCAAAATCGCATTTTCGAGTTCAAAGGAGGATCACGCCTATACGTTAGTACATGACATTGGATTTATCCCCATAATAAAGGATGAACAACATGGCTTTAAGGTAGTTGTCGGAGGTGGTATTGGCTCGCAACCTCGTCTGGCAGATTGCCTGTATGACTTTCTACCTGTCGACCGAATCATACCAGTCAGTGAAGCGATTTTGCGCTTGTTTGACAGATTTGGGGAACGAAACAGAAGGAATAAAGCACGACTCAAATTTCTGATCAAAGAATTGGGCTTTGATGCATTTGTAGAAAAGGTGCAGCTAATGGAACGGGAAACCTCAATAGTCTCCTACCCGATTCAATATACTGAACATAAAATCGCTGATACCACACGTTATCCCATCACTTCAAACACTGCAAAAGAATCGTTTGAAAGATGGAAAAATGCAAATGTATTTCCGCAAAAACAAAAGGGTTTAGTTGCTGTGGGGCTCTGTATTCAAACAGGTGACTTGCCTACCCAAACCGCAAGAAAATTGGCTGGGGTAATCGATACTTTCTGCGGAGAAGATGCCAGATTTACCGTCAATCAGGGAATCTTATTGCGTTCCATTCAAATCGAAAACCTAGAAGCATTATATGAAGCCCTCGTCAACATCAACTTGGATCGAATTGGCTTTGATCGGATTAATGATATTGTGGCATGTCCAGGAACAGACACCTGTAACTTAGGAATAGCCAGCAGTATGGGGCTTGCAAAAGAACTTCAGCATGTCCTTGAGCATGAATTTCAACAACTCATCGACCATCACAAAATCAGTATAAAAATTAGTGGCTGCATGAATGCCTGTGGGCAGCATACCATTGCCGATATCGGCTTTCAGGGAATGACATTAAAGTCAAACGGAAAAATCGCTCCTGCTACACAAATCCTTCTGGGAGGTGGTGCTTTGGGCAATGCAGACGGTCATTTTGCAGATAAAGTACTCAAGGTGCCCTCAAAACGAACACCAGATGTATTGCGTTGGCTATTGATTGACTTTGAAAATCACCACCGTAAAGCTGGTGAATCGTTTATGACCTATTACCAGCGCGTAGGTTCCGATTATTTTTATCAAAACCTCAAGCATTTTAGTGAGGTTGACAACCTTCAACCAGAAGACTTTATCGATTGGGGGAATGAGCAACTTTACGAAAAAGCAATCGGAGTTGGCGAATGTGCTGGGGTAACCATTGACCTTGTACAAACCTTGCTATTTGATGCCGAAGAGTTTCTCGAAAATGCCAAAAGTGCACTTGCAGACGGACAAGTTTCCAATGCAGTCTATTTCGGATACTCTGCACTCATTCGGGGAGCAAAAGCAATTCTATCTACCGTTCAAGCACGAATCAATTCTCACCATTCGATTATTGTTGCGTTTGGCGAACATTTTCCAAGTTGCGAAACAGATCTCGGACTCTATTTCCATGATGCTGTAAAGGCCATAGAGAACAACGACAATACAAACGCCTTTGCCAAAGACTATATCGCAAACGCAAAGGCTATTTTGAATTGGATTAAAAACGAAGCTGATGCCAGATAAAGGAATGCTTTCTCTTGTTGGTGCTGGACCAGGTGATCCAGATTTGATCACGGTCAAAGGGTTGCGGACCATTGCGGATGCTGACCTAATTTTGTACGATGCCTTGGTCAACAAGCAGCTCTTAGATTCAAATCCAATTGCTGAAAAACATTATGTTGGCAAACGAAAAGGACAACACGCATATTCGCAGTCTGAAATCAACAAGCTCATCTTGTCCAATGTTCAAAAAGGAAAGCATGTTGTTCGCCTAAAAGGGGGTGATGTCAGTGTATTTGCCCGCGCTGCTGAAGAGATTGAATACGCCTCATTTTTTGGTATCCAAACGCAGGTAATCCCAGGAATTTCTTCTTACTCTGGCATTGCGGCACAACATCAAATCCCATTAACAAGACGCTGTGAATACGAAAGCATCTGGGTAACTACTGGACATACTTGCAAGGGAGAGATTTCTGAAGATATCAAACATGCCGCTCAATCATCTGCTACCATTGTGATTTTGATGGGAATGACAAAAATCAAAGACATCCAAACAGAACTGCTCAAACACAAACCTGAAGACTACCCTGTAGCGATTGTTCAAAATGGCACCTTACCAAATGAAAAGCACCATGTTACCAATTTGGGGAATCTTGTACAAGGTGTGGTCAAACACGACTTGCAAAGCCCTGCGTTGATTATCGTTGGGCATGCGGTAGTTGACAATGTGTGCAAACTTGTATCGACCACATCAATCCCTCAGCTTGTGTAATGTCGAATCCACTCTACCCGATATTTTTAAAAACCACTCAACTCCATATCCTCATCGTTGGAGGGGGTTATGTTGCACTTGAAAAATTGATTTTTATATTCAAATCTTCTCCTGAAAGTCGTGTCACAATCGTCAGTCCAATGTTGCGTGGGGAAACAGCGTCGTTTATCAAAGGAAAGAAAATCAATTATATCCAAGACAAATACAAGAAAAGCGACCTAGAAAACGCACATATCGTCATTGCAACAACCGATAGCCCTGAAGTCAACCAAAAGGTATTTGCGGACTGTAGAGAAAAAAACATCTTGGTCAATGTAGCCGATAGCCCTTCACAATGTGATTTTTATATGGGTAGCATCGTGACAAAAGGAAATTTAAAAATTGGAATATCAACCAATGGCAAATCTCCAACATTTGCCAAGCGTTTGCGACAATGGTTGGAAAACTTCTTACCAGAACAAATCGATGATATTCTCAATAAGTTATACATTTACCGCTCGCAAATCAAAGGGGATTTTGAGCAAAAAGTTGAAGCTATGAATAAAGTAACTGAAAATCTAATCGAAGAGCATGATTAAAACAGATATTGTTATTATCGGAGCAGGTCCTGTGGGTTTATTTGCCGTATTTGAGGCGGGATTAATGAAACTTCACAGTCATCTTATCGATGCCATTCCACAAGCTGGAGGTCAGCTTTCAGAGATTTATCCCAAAAAGCCAATTTATGATATTCCGGGCTACCCCACTGTTTTAGCAGGCGAATTGGTCGAAAAATTGATGGAACAAGCTGCGCCTTTTAAACCTGGATTTACGCTTGGTGAACGTGCAGAAACCATAGACGAATTACCAAATGGAAACTTTGTCGTCACAACAAGTCAAGGCACAAAACACGAAGCCCCTGTCGTCATGATTGCGGGTGGACTGGGAAGTTTTGAACCCCGTAAACCCATCATTGAAAACCTTTCAGATTTTGAACAAAACGGAGTGAACTATATTGTCAAGGATCCTGATCAGTACCAAGGAAAAGAAATGGTTATCTCCGGTGGTGGGGATTCGGCACTGGATTGGGCGGTCTATTTTGCTGAAAAAAATGGTTTTGTTCATCTTGTACATCGATCAGATCGATTTCGAGCACATAAAGACTCTGTTTCGAAAGCGTATGAACTCGAGGAACAGGGCAAACTAAAGCTCTATACGTTTGCGGAAGTGAAGCAATTGGAGGGCAAACAACAACTCGAAAAGGTCATTATCGAAACCAAAAACGGAACAGTACCAATTGAAACGGAATTGTGGTTTCCACTTTTTGGACTATCACCCAAACTTGGTCCGATTGCTGACTGGGGACTGGAAATTGAAAAAAATGCCATCGTCGTTGATACATTTGATTATCAAACCAACCGCTCAGGTGTTTTTGCGATTGGAGATGTGAACACCTACCCTGGAAAATTGAAGCTGATTTTGTGTGGTTTTCACGAGGCGACTCTCGCTGTACAATCCGCTTATAAACGCATCAATCCCGACAAAAAATTTACCCTAAAGTACACCACTGTTCAAGGGGTACAGGGCTTTGATTAATTTCATTTTTCTACACATTGAGTGATATCAACATAACCGTTATTGACCGTGAAGGAGTTTCACATAAACTCGCCGCCCCTACAGATATGAATATGAATTTGATGGAGGTTTGCAAAAGCTACGATCTACCTGTCGAAGGGGTGTGTGGCGGAATGGCAATGTGTGCATCTTGTCAGGTGTATGTTCACACGGATAAGCATTTTGGGGAACGTAACGATGATGAGGAAGCCATGCTTGATGAGGCCTATCACGTCAAATCAAATTCACGGTTGGGATGTCAAATCCCCATATCTACAGAGCTGGAGGGCGCAGAATTTGAACTTGCCCCAGAATAGTCTTAACTCTTTGCTAAAAAAGCTTCGATCCGCATTCGGGTGTTTTCTCGGATATCCTTCCAGAAAATCGTAATATCTGCAAAGTGATAGTCCTTGACAAACGACAACCAAAATCGTTTTGGAACCTTTGGTGTTCTCGCCCATACCATGCCGTCGATCAGTTCAATAGAAAGACTGTTTGGATACAGCAATCCATCATAATAGGTAAGGCCTTTGTGCTGCTCATAATTAGCGCTTTTTTGGTCGTCCCAAGTTATGGGATTAGTCACTAAGCTACCTTTATACCATTTCTCATAATCATCTGGCAAATGATTTCTTTTATAGGTATTCCATGTAACAAATCCGCCCGTTTCAGTAGGACTTGTCATAAACGGTATATTTTGAAAATACTCCGATTTAATGGCAATCCCAACCAAATAGGCAGCAACCAATTGCTTTTGCAAAGGTTGATTCTCAAAAAAATCTTTCAGCAGTTGACCCGCATGTAGGGTGCCTTGACTGTGTGACACAAGAACAATAGGGCGACCCTTGTTTTCATGTTTTAAATAGTGCTTAAACGCTGCCTTTATATCTTCGTATGCAGACCGTAGTGCATCGTCACCTCCTACTGGTTTAAACTGCTCCCGAAAAGAGCGAATGTGCGCATCGCGATAAAAGGGAGCAAAGGTTCGGCCAAGCCCATACCATGCAGAGCATTGGTATTTGATCGCTGTATTTAAAGTAGCTTGACGGTAATTTTCATCGATGACATCCCCATTCCATGCGCTGTTTTTTCTGCTTGTGGTAATGGTTGGGTGGATATAAAAAACATCTACATCGTATGGGTTCTTTTCTGGTTTCACAAAATCGAGCTGTGAAGGCGTGTTTTGCGGGTAAACCGCCCAATTATCCAAGTCCGTATAATCAAGTGGTGTGGATATTGGCTGGTAAACAGAGCTCAAATAACGCTTTGAACACGACTGAAGCAAGAATATAGAAATGAGTAAAACCAGGGGGTTTACTTTCTTTTTCATGCAACAAATATCAATAAATTAAATATATTGCTGAAAAATCAATGACAATGAGAGCTCACTTTAGTTTCCAACTTTCCATTTACATCTCTATTTTAATTTCATTTACATCCTGTTCAGAGAGCACTACAATCCGAGTTGAAGCAGAACCGAAAAGCGATTCAAACGTTTCAGGTACGATTACGTTTTCAGAAATGGACGAAGTGGTGGTTATGAAAGCGACATTTTCAGGGCTTACACCCGGTCTACACGCCATTCACCTCCACGAACTTGCTGATTGCTCATCTGCTGATGGAAAATCGACAGGTGGTCATTGGAATCCAACTTTTGAACCACATGGTGCTTGGGGAAGTGAAACGGGCTATCACAAAGGAGATATCGGAAACTTTGAGGCAGATCAAAAAGGCGAAGCGATCATTACTTTTGAAACAGATCAATGGTGTATCGGATGTGATGACGAGACAAAAAACATCATTGGAAAAGCGGTCATTGTACACCAGGGGCAAGATGACTTGGTCTCTCAACCATCAGGTGCAGCAGGGGCTCGGGTGAGCTGTGCTGGGGTGATTCAGTAATCTATGACCACTCGCGTTTTTTGTTTGCAGATTCATAGGCGTGCAACTCGTCTTCTGGGATAACCTTTAGCATGGAAGGGTGCTGTTCGATCGCAAACTGGAGTTTTTCTACAATCTCGTCTATACTTTCGTTGTCATAGTCGATATCAAGTGGTTTTTTGATTTCCATCGATTGTAAAATCCCTCTTTTTTTAATAAAAATCCCTTTTTTGTCAAATGAGCGTCTAAAGCCATCGATTACGATGGGAACAACGATCGGCTTATAGGTCTTTATGATATGGGCTGTCCCCCTTCGAATGGGCTTAAAAGGAGTGGTTGTTCCCTGAGGGAACGTAATTACCCATCCATCATCTAGTGCCATGCCAATTTTAGAAATATCTCCCATTTTAACCTGTCGATTTACGTCTTTTCCTTTAGATCGCCATGTTCGCTCTATCGAAATCGACCCTGCATAAGCAAGAATTCTCGGAAGTAAGCCAGATCGCATGGTTTCCTTTGCCGCTACAAAGTAGATGTTGAGTTTTGGCTTCCATAAATAACCCAAGTTCTTTAGGGTGTCTTGCCTCCCAGATAAACTGGCGTTAAACACATGAAACATCGCAACAACATCTGCAAAATAGGTCTGATGGTTGGAAACAAAAAGGACTTTACGCTCAGGCAGATTAACGATGTTTTCGGATCCCTCTATTTGGAGTTCATTAAAGCCCCGATACCTTCTGTGACTAATCACCCCGAAAACACGAATAAGCCATGTTTTCAATATATCGCAATGACCAAAAGGGTTTCTTTTAAACACCTAAACAATTTTTGTCAAATGTACTAAGGATTTAGTTTAAGGCTTGAGATATTATTGACTTTATTTCAGCAAGCATCATGGCAGTCGCACCCCAAACGGTGTTGTCAGACAGCATATAAATAGGCGTCTCAACCCCCTTACTCTCTAGCTGATCCGTAAAGCTCATTTTGATGTTGATTAATTCAGCCAGAGAAACAGAAATCACTTCTTTTACCTCATTTGGGTCGAGATTCAATTTGGTTTGACTCGTTGAATATGCCAAAAAACAATCGACCCAAAAATGGCTTGGTGGGATATACAAGGGGGTGATTTCACGAATTTGGGTAACTTGTTGTGGAGAAATTCCAAGTTCCTCCCAGAGTTCTCGTTTTGCAGCTTCCCATGGCGTTTGATCTGCGGAATCAATTTGACCACCCGGAAAACCAACTTGATTGGAGTGAACGCCTGGATAAGAAGATCTTCTTATCAAATAAAAGCAAGTTTCGCCATGCATCCCCTGAAAAAAAAGACAAATAACAGCTGCTTTTTTGGGGTTTATGATTGGCTTTTCAAGCAATTGCTTTCGTATTGCAGGAGCCATGGTAAGTTGTTCAGACAAGCCCGGTAAACGCAATTCTTGTATTTTTGGCACGAATTCTAGAAAAGAATGAAACTGCATAATAAAACCATTGTTTTTTGTCTTGGCTTGTCTTTATTGAGTTGTTTTTCCAAACCAACTGCCAAGCCGACTCCGTCTACTTCGTCAATCGAGCGTAAAAATACCAATATCGCTGAAGTGAAGCCCAAAAAAGAAGATTTTGTTTTGACGGATGACAATGCCATTCCATTTTTCTTCGAATATGCAAAGCAGAATCCTCAAAAACGAGTGCAAGTTGAAACTGATTATGGAAACTTTGTTATCGAGCTCAACGAGAAAACGCCCTACCACCGAGCGAACTTTATTTATTTGGCAAAAGCAAACTACTTTGATGGGACTTTTTTTCATCGTGTGGTTCCGGATTTTATCATTCAAGGCGGAAATTCAGATCAAACGAGCACATCAAATAAAAGACGACGAATTGGCAAATACCTACTCCCACCCGATACCCGAAACGGACTGCTACATCACAGAGGTGCAGTCTCGATGCCAAGTAGCGAAATTGAAAACCCGCATCGCCTCGCTTCTCCTTATGAGTTTTTTATTGTACAACAATCGCCTGGAGCCTATCACCTGGACGGAAAGTACACGGTATTTGGATATGTTGTTGAAGGGATGGAGGTAGTCGATAAAATCAATAGTGTTCCGATTGATAAACGAGAATGGCCGATTGACAATGTCCGTATGAAAGTCCGCGTGCTTGATTGAGCATTAAGAAGTAATCAAATGATATAAGAGCAAAGTGTCACAAAAATTATCGTGACTTGCTTTTGACAGACCAATGAAATTGAAAGCGACTGACTTCATCCCCATTCTCATCTGTCCCAATGCTTGTAAACCAACGACGTTGGCCATCACCTGACGAAATAGCTTGATCTACCAAGTCCTTCGCTCCTTTTCCTTCATCACAAGAAAAACGAATTTTTCCCTTCGCCTTTTTGGAAAAACTGGCCTTGGTTTCAATAAGCAACATTGAAACTGGTTCTTTTTGCGCTTCAATTTCACGCATAAGCAATACACCGCTGGTCAGCTCAGCTGCCATGCCCTGTACTGCCCAAAACATCGATCGAAACGGATTTTGGTTGATCCATTTGAGTTTTACGGATGCCTCCACTCCGTCGGCATTGATGTTGGTAATTCGAATCCCACTGAAATAAACAAGTGGCAGTTTTAAAAGAGTAAAATATCGAATCGATTGCTTTGTAATTTTCATATTCAAAGATAAAAAGATAATTTTTTAGTACTTTGTTATACATATTACCTTTTAATACCTTAGCTTTGCACAATGCAGTTAGAAAATACAAAAGCGCAATTGCGAAAAGGGGTTTTGGAACTCTGTATACTTTCCATACTAGCTAAAGAGAGAAAGTATGCCTCTGAAATCCTATCTCATTTAAAAGATGCTAAGCTGATCGTAGTGGAGGGTACCCTCTACCCTTTGTTGACTCGTTTGCGTTCGGCAAATTATCTGATGTACGAATGGGAGGAGTCAAAGACTGGACCGCCGAGAAAGTACTATTCCATTACAGAAGAAGGCAAGCACTTTTTATCTGAACTCGCTGGCAGTTGGAATGAACTCCAAAACGCTGTAGAACAAATCACGAATCCCAAAAAATAAATCTCATGAATACAACCGTTAATGTCAATCTTGCTGGTCAGCATTTCTATTTTGACCAAGCCGCTAAAGTCAAACTTGAAGTTTACTTTGAAGAAATCAAATCATATTTTACCGATGAGTCTTTTTTACAGGAGTTGATGACCGACGTTGAAGCGCGAATTGCCGAATTGCTCAATGATATCATTGTCGATTCCCAACAAGTCGTCACCATGCAACATATCGAAAAAGTGATGGAAGTAATGGGCGAAGCCAACAGCTTTAAAATCGATGATGATAAAGCCCAAAACAAAGCCGAAACCAAAGCTGTGCGAAAACTGTTTCGCGATCCAGATGATCGTTTTCTTGGTGGTGTTGCCTCTGGGGTGTCACACTACTTTGGTTTGCAAGTGAAGTGGGTTCGTTTGATCTGGTTACTGCTTGGACTCTTTTCGTGGGGTGGGTTTTCCATCCTGTATATCGCATTGTGGATTTTTGTGCCTTTGGCCAAAACAACATCGGAAAAGTTTATGATGAAAGGACAAGCAATCAACTTATCAAATTTGGAAAAAAAAATTAAAGAAGAATTTGAAGAGGTTGCCGATCAAATCAAAAACGCCGACTATCAAAAAGCCAAACGCAAAATCAAATCAAAGACAGCACGGTTTTTTAATGCGGCAGCAGAAATTCTGGTTTCTATCTTCCACTTGGTTCTCAAGCTTCTTGGAATTGTCATGGTCATTGCTGCTGGGATTAGTCTCTTTGCCATCTTTACGCTGATGTTCAGCATCGGCCTCTATGAGGTTTTTGATATTGCTTTGGGTTCACCTTATTGGCCACCTATTAACATCATTCATACAGGGGTGTCTATATGGCAAACGGTGTTTATTGGTTTGGTTTTGGCAGCTGTCCCGATTGTTTATGTGTTTTTAATCGGTCGATTTTTTATCACAAAAGCCTCAATCGGAAAGACCGCAACCCATCTTATCCTATTGGTTGTTTGGTGGTTTGCAATCTTGTTAAGTATCTTTTTTGGGTTTCGGTTTGCCAATGGAACAGTCAACTTTTTATAGTCGCCAAATATCGTTCAGCATCTAGGGCAGCCATACAACCTGTACCAGCGGCAGTCACTGCCTGTCGATATTCTTTATCTTGCACATCACCAGATGCAAAAACGCCGGGACGGTTTGTTTTTGTCGATTTTCCATCTGTAATTAGATATCCCGCATCATCCATATCGAGTTGATCCTTGAAAATATCGGTATTTGGTTTATGTCCAATCGCGATAAATAGACCCGTGATTGGAATCTCTTCTTTTTCCCCTGTTTGGTTATTGACAATCCGAAGGCCCTCGACCACTTGATCGCCAAGAACTTCATCAATTTCACTGTTGTAGCGCAAATCAATGTTCTCTTTGGCGGTAACACGGTGCTGCATGGCTTTGGAGGCACGCATATGGTCTTTTCGTACCAACATAGTAACCTTTTTACAAATATTCGCCAAATAGGTCGCCTCTTCAGCAGCGGTATCTCCCCCACCGACAATCGCCACCTCTTGTCCTTTGTAGAAGAATCCATCGCAAACCGCACATGCAGAAACACCGCCTCCGCGAAGTCGTTGCTCACTGGGCAGCCCGAGGTATTTTGCCGATGCTCCTGTGGCGATAATGATGGTTTTGGTCTCCAATACTTTGTCGTTATCGATTGTAACTTTATGTGTACCACCAACTTCATTGGACAATTCCACAGCAGTGGCCATTCCGATATGTACTGCTGTACCAAAACGCTCTGCTTGTTTTTGCAAATCAACCATCATGGCTGGACCATCAACTCCGTCGGGGTAACCAGGAAAGTTATCAACTTCTGTTGTTGTAGTAAGCTGTCCTCCGGGTTCCATTCCTGTATAAAGAACAGGTTGCAAATCAGCTCGTGCAGCGTAAATCGCTGCTGTATATCCAGCTGGTCCTGACCCGATGATAAGGGTTTTTAGGGGATGGTTATTTTGGCTCATGATATCGAGTTATTTAAAGTCGTAAATGTAAAGATTTTGATATTTTACGAATCTGTTAATTATTAAAAGTTATGAATAATTTTATGATAGACTAACAAGTAATCATTCAAAAGATTATTCTATTTTTGAAACAGAAAAATTTGCCTCGAAACAAGTTTAGCAGAACAACTTTTGATATATTGAAACAGAATAAGAGATGTATAAATACTATCCTAAAAAACGATATCAAAAAACCATAGATTTTGTAGAACAACACATTAATAAAGAAGATAAAATTTTAGATTTGGGTGTTGAAAACCCTCTCTCAGTCCAGCTCAAAAGATTAGGTTACAGCGTTTTTAATACAACTGGTGAAGATTTGGACTTAAACATTTCAGCAGTTCTAAACAAGGAATATGAGGTTGTTTCTGCATTTCAAATTTTAGAACATCTTGTTTCCCCCTATGTGTTACTCAAATCTATACAAGCGAAAAAACTTGTTGCAAGCATTCCGCTTAAACTCTGGTTCGCAAAAGCATATCGGAATAAAGACGATATTAAAGATTGTCATTTTCACGAATTTGAATCATGGCAATTCGATTGGTTACTTGAGAAGTCAGGTTGGCGTATTATCAGTCGTAAAAAATGGACAAACCCCAGACCATTTAAGCTCGGTTTTCGGCCGATATTAAGATTTTTTACTCCTCGATACTACATTGTTTATGCCGAAAGGGTCAATTAACGCATTTTGAAGATAGGTATCATTATTCCCGCACACAACGAAGCAAATTATATTGAGAAAACGTTGGATTCACTAGTAAACCAATCCCATTTGCCTGATTTGCTATGTGTGGTGGACGATCATTCAACAGATCATACTTCAGAAATTATCACACATTATGCAAATCAATTTGACTGGATTTGTATGGCCTCAATAAAATCTTCTGAATCTCGTATTCCTGGGGCAAAAGTGATTAATGCTTGGAATAAAGGTTTGACGTTTTTAACGCATTGTGATATTGTATGCAAATTCGACGCTGATTTAATTTTCCCTAAAAATTATATTTCGGAATTGGTGAAACGATTTTCTGAAGATGAGCAACTTGGCGTTTTTGGGGGAGTACTTCAAATTCTGGACAACAATCAGAAATGGGTTGATGAAAACATATCAGATTCGAACCATGTGCGTGGTCCAATCAAAGCCTACAAAAAAAAATGTTTGCATGAAATCGGTGGGCTAAAGTCGGCACTAGGTTGGGATACCATTGATGTACTGTTGGCACAATTCCATGGCTGGAAAACCGAAACAGATGTCCACTTGAAAGTCAAACATTTAAGGCCAACAGGAAGTGAATACAGTCCACAAAACCGAGTTGAAACCTTTTACACAATGCGATATGGATACTTTATTTCGATGTTAGCTTCTCTGAAACAAGAGCGTTATCAGTTTAAAGAAATAGGTCGCTTACACAGAGCATACCAGGATGCTAAGTTAAATCACACCACTTTTTTAGTTAGTGAGGAAGAAGGTAGGTTTATCAGAAAAATCAGGTGGAAGGGAATCTGGCGTAAATTTTTTCAATTTTTCACCATTTTTTAATGATGAAATTTTCGGGTAATTCAATCAGAATCCTCAATTGTTGAGCTGAATTTTCTATTTCGCCACAGAAATCTAATCACATAAGAGAAAACATAGAGATTTACATTTGTTTATGCCACTTTAACTTTTATATTTGCAGACCTATTTTCGGGGTGTAGCGTAGCCCGGTCATCGCGCCTGCTTTGGGAGCAGGAGGTCGCAGGTTCGAATCCTGCCACCCCGACAACAATTGATCCTTACGGGATGTGGCGCAGCCTGGTAGCG
>CAXRDL010000065.1:0-3908 GCA_964229535.1 Flavobacteriaceae bacterium
TCATTGACATTTCATTGACATAGTTTCGCATGTCAACGATTTGTAAATAAAATTATGGGTAAATACACGATTCTTAAACAGAATCTTATGTCACAATAGTGACACTTTTCAACACAATTTAAGAAGGGAAAAAATTAAAATAAGTAGTTTGGCACGACTTTTACAGGAGTTGATTTATGTCCCGATACAAAAATTAGCAAAGATATTTCCGAGCAATTCATAGGACGAAATCGAGCCAGTGAGCATTCCCAAGTGATGTAACGCTGTTCGTAAATCCACCGCCAATAAATCACCTGTTAAGCCATTTGCTAAGCCCTCTCGAACAGCGAGAATGGCTGTAAGTGTTTGCTGAAGTTCGTTGTGGTGACGACTGCTACTCACAATCGTATCGTAATTGGTATGCTTGACAAGCTGAACAAGGTGCTCACAAAGCTTATCCAGTCCGAGTCCAGTTTCTGCGGAGATCAGTAGTGAATCCAAACCTTCCAATTCTTGACATTGTTTATTGAGTTTGTCCACATCGTGCACATCAGATTTGTTAATCAAAACCAATGGAGTTTGATGTTGTAGTGTTTTGACTTCTGTATTGATTTCCGCAACCGTCATAGTAGAAGGGTCAACTACATAGAGAAGGATTTGGGCGTCCGAAATTTTAGTCCTCGCTTTTTCTACGCCTATGGCCTCAATGGTGTCATTAGTTTCTCGAAGACCTGCCGTATCGATAAATCGAAATTGTATCCCGTCTATTGAAACGGTATCTTCAATACTGTCACGGGTTGTCCCTGCAATTTCAGAAACAATCGCTTTCTCATCTTGGGCGAGGGCATTGAGCAATGAAGATTTTCCTGCGTTTGGCTTTCCTGCTATGGCGACTGGTACCCCTTGCTTTAAAGCGTTGCCCACGCTGAATGAATCAATGAGCGATTTGATGGTGTCCTGGGATAGGTGTAAGAGTTTGTCGAGTGCATCACGATCTGCAAAGTCTACATCTTCTTCGCTAAAATCGAGTTCAAGTTCGACCAAAGATGCAAAATTTACAAGCTGTTCCCTCAATTGTTCCAATTGGTTGGAGATGCCACCACGCAGTTGCTGGATAGCGACACGGTGTGCTGCTTCCCCTTCACTAGCAATGAGATCTGCTACAGCTTCCGCTTGTGTCAAGTCCATTTTACCATTGATAAAAGCCCGTAGTGTAAATTCACCAGGTTCGGCCAGTTGGGCTCCCTCGTTTACTAACAATTGAATAAGTTGTTGTTGAATATAGGACGATCCGTGACAGGAAATCTCCACAACATCTTCACCCGTATAGGAACTGGGACCTTTAAATAAACTGACGAGTACCTCATCAAGGGTTTGATTCCCTTGAACGATATGCCCGAGATGAATGGTGTGTGATTTTTGCTTAGAAAGGATTTTGTCATGAACAGAACGAAACACATTGTCTGCAATCGAAATCGCTTTGTTGCCAGAGAGTCGAACAACCGCAATCGCAGCCGTTCCAGGAGCGGTAGCAGTAGCCACAATCGTCGTTGTCTCGTTTTGCATTTGGCAAAAGTAAAAAACAAAAACTAGCTGATGGCTTTTCGATAGGTTCGTCTACGCTTGTGGAGTTCGTGTTCGTAGTTTTTCCACATCAGTTGTATCGCACTGTTTTCTTCGAGTTCAGGATTTGTTTCCACATCGGTAATGCCTTGGTCGTTAAACATCTTTTGGATGGCATCAAACAAAATGGCGGTTACGCCTTTGTTTTGATAAGCAGGGTCAATTCCGATCAAATAGAAAGAGGCCTTATCGTTTTTTTTGAGTGCACGCAAAATATGAAGGAATCCAAAAGGGTAAAGGGAACCATTTGCTTTTTTAAGAGCTCTTGAAAATGATGGCATTGTGATCGCAAAAGCAATGAGTTTGCCAGACTTGTCCGTTACGCACTTGATAAATCTCGGATGGATGTATGAAAAGTATTTTTTTTTGTAATGCGCAACCTGATAGAGCTGAATCGGCACAAATGATTGCAGTTTGTCATAGGTCTTATTCAGCAAGTCAAACATCTTGTCAACATAAGTAATCAGTTCTTTTCGTGACGAAAATTCCAAGGAATTAAGCTCATATCGTTTTGCGATGAGTTCTGCGTATTTTTTCACTTTTTCAGGCGCATCTTCGGCTTTGAAAATTTTGATTTTAAACTCCACCCACTCTGCTTGTTTGACCAAGCCGAGCGTTTCGAGATGTTGCTTTTGATAGGGGTAATGGTACCAAGTGATCATGGTGTTCATATACTCGTATCCTTGCACCAATAATCCAGCTTTATCTATATTGGAAAAACCCATGGGACCTTCCAAATAGGTCAAGCTGTTTTGCTTTCCCCAAGCATATACGGCATCGAGGAGTAAGCGACTGACTTCGATGTCGTCAATGGTGTCGTACCATCCAAAACGAACTTTAGTTTTTCCTTGCTCTTTGACTTCAATCCAGTTGATCATGGCTGCCATACGACCAACAACTTGTTTTCCTTTTTTTACCAAAAAAAGTTTGGCTTCTGCATTTTCAAAAACAGGATTTGAAGTCGCATCAAAAATGGCTTTTTCTTCTTTGGTAATGGGCGGAACCCATTGACCGCAATTTTTGTATAGCGCAAATGGAAAAGAGAAAAATGCATGATAGTCCCTTTTGGAGTTTACTTCATTAACGGCATAATCACTCATCACTTTATTTTTTTTGCAGCCTTTTTTTGTTTGCGTTCTGCCTTGCGTTGTTCACGATCACGGTCTTTAAATTCTTTTATTTTCTCAGCGTTTATCTTTCGATCCAAACGATTCTTCTTGCGTTGTCTTCTGAGTTGTTTGATTTCATAAGGGATACCGCTATCATTATAGCGATCAATCCGATACGAAACCCCTATTCCTGCCGAAAACATAGCGGGTGTGTCTTTGAGGGTATGACTCAAAAACGCATCCACTTGAATGTTTTCATTGATCAAATATACCGCACCCGCGGTTAGAAAGATATCTGAAGAAAGTTGACTTTTTACACTCACTTGCTCCACAAAGCTCATCAATCTTTTTTTAATAGGAACCATCAAGCTGCTCGACATATAATTTTGCTCGTATGCGCTCCCCAAATATCTTCTCCCCCAATTGGTTACAAATACAAAATTATTCAAAAAATGATTTTGCGTAATCAGCATCAGCTCACCAGAGATTTCGTCTTGTTTCAGCTCGGGTGTTTTCAGATTGAAAATAGGTGAGAATGGCTCCCCGTATGGGTAGATGTTTCCAAAGCTCAATTCAGATCCAAAGTAAACAGAGACTGCGGGGATAAAGTCAACTAGTCTTAATCCTTTATTCGATTTATAGCTTTTATTGTTTGGTTGGTACCACTTTGGACGTTCATTATAAGTGGATTGATATAAATTAGTCAATCTAAACGGATCAAAAAGCAAGAGTTTAAATCCAACAGTATTCCGTTTGGTGCCTTTTCGGTTGTATCTTAACCGCCCGGAAACATTGTTGAATGCCAATTGGTCATTTTGATAGTCAACACGATAAATGAATTCTAGATTTTGTAAAATTAAGCCCGTGCGAAAATCAAAGGTAAATCCCGCTCCTTGACTTTTGGCTTGGGCAAGGGAAACAAATTGATTTTGCTGATAAGAAGTTCCAAATTCGACCTGATAAACCCCAGGGGCAACTGCAAAAGCACCCTGAGTTAGACCTGGGCGGTTGCTGTTGATGATGGGGGTATATTGACTACTCGCCACTGTCCATATCAAAACAAAGAAAAGGTGTAAAGTGACTCTCAATCGATTCATTCATTCAAATATAAAGAAATGCTTTAGCACAAGTATTGCTTAGAATTGTATTTTTGAGCATTCAAGTCCTTGGTGAATGATTAAAAATTCCATTCCACAC
>CAXRDL010000066.1:0-18667 GCA_964229535.1 Flavobacteriaceae bacterium
GCTGTCAGGGATTTTGTTTTGTAAGGCCGATTTTGTGATTTTTTCTACATAGGGATTGAGTGAGGAAAAATCTGCATCCCAAGCATAATCGAGTAAAGAGAACCCAATTGCAGGAATACCTTCAATCCCAGCTTCGATAGCTGCACTCATGGTACCAGAATAGATGACATTGATCGCTGCATTAGAGCCGTGATTGATTCCAGAAACGCAGAGGTCTGGTTTTCGCTTTAGAATTTCATGAACCCCGAGCTTTACACAGTCTGCTGGCGTTCCAGAACATGAATATTCTTGTTGTGGACCATCGTCGAGTTTGACTTGGGTACATCGCAAGGTGCTATTGATCGTAATGGCATGCCCCATACCAGATTGCGGACTGTCAGGAGCAACCACAACCACCTCTCCAATCGAATTCATCATGTGAATAAGGGAACGAAGCCCAGGGGCACTTATTCCATCGTCATTGGTAACAAGAATTAGTGGTTTGTTGCTCATTTTCGCGATCTATAGAAACAAAAATACTGATTTCAATTTGCCTTTTCGACTCATATCCATGATATTTACATGATAATACAATTATCTTTATATTCGTAAGCCCTCAAACAAAATGAAATGAAAAAGAATACCTCCTATATTGTTTTTGCGATTGCTGTAGGTTTTTATTTACTCACGGCGATTTCTATTCCATCAAAAAAAGAGTTTGTCAATAATGATAAAGATAGACTACTGATTGAGCTAATTTCTCATGTGATCCAACGTGGTCATTTTAACGTGAAGTCCCTCAATGACGAAATGTCTGAACAAATTTTTCACACCTATCTTGAAAGTATTGATGGTCAAAAAAGATATTTTTTACAGAGTGACTACAGAGAGTTTGCCAAATATATGTACCGAATTGACGATCAGTTAAGAGAGTTAGATTTGACATTCTTCGACTTGACTTACAAAAGACTCATCCTTCGCATGAACGAAGTCGAAAATTTGTATGCGTCTTTGCTATCTCGCCCGTTTGACTTTGAAAAAAAGGAATCGTTTGATATGGATTATGAAGAACAACTATTCCCACTTTCTCAAACCTCACGAGCTGAAAAGTGGAGAAAGCAGCTCAAGTTATCGACATTGAGCGTACTCTACGATAAGGTGCAAGAAGCAGAGAAAAAGGAGGAGGAAAGTACAGCGAATTATGTTTCGCCATCATGGGTGGTTCTTGAAGAAGAAGCAAGAACAACAACACGCGAAAACATGGAGGACTATTTCGATTTGATGAATGATCTAGAGCGCAAGGACTGGTTTGATATCTACCTCAATGCTTTCGTTTTGCAGTTTGACCCACACACAAACTACTTTAACCCTGATGACAAGGACCGTTTTGACATGAATATGTCAGGAAAGTTTGAGGGAATCGGTGCGCGACTTTCTAAAAGAGATCAGGCGATCAAGGTGGTTGATATCATTGTTGGTGGACCGCTTTGGCGTGATCAGCTTATGGAAGTTGGAGATGAAATTCAGTTGGTTCGACAAGAGGAAGGAGATGCCGTTGACATTCGATCTATGCGATTGGACGATGCCATCAAGCTCATCAAAGGTCCAAAAGGTTCTACAGTTCACTTGACGATCAAAAAAGTCGATGGTACAATTGAAACGATTCCTGTGAAGCGCGATTTAGTTGTTTTGGAAGAATCGTATGCACGGTCATCTGTAATCAACCGACTCGATCGAAAGTATGGTCTTATCCATCTACCAAAATTTTATGTCGATTTTAAAAGTTACAAAGAAAGAAACGCAGCGCATGATGTCGAGCAGGAGATAGTCAACCTCAAAGAGGCAGGCGTTGAGGGTCTTATCATCGACTTGAGAAACAATGGTGGTGGATCCTTGCAAACGGTGGTCGATATTGCGGGACTGTTTATTGACAAAGGTCCAATTGTACAGGTCAAATCTACTGTCAGTAAAACAGAGATTTTGCGAGACCGAGACGATAAAACGCTTTGGGATGGTTCCATGGTAATCCTCGTGAATGAGCTATCCGCATCGGCTTCTGAAATTTTAGCAGCAGCTCTTCAGGACTATGAACGTGCGATTGTGTTGGGGAGTAAGCAAACATTTGGTAAGGGAACTGTACAGAATGTGGTGGATCTCAATCGATTTCTTTCCAATAGCACCTATGGAAACCTTGGAGCTTTAAAAATTACAACCGATAAGTTTTATAGAATTAATGGTGGTTCAACCCAGCTTGAGGGCGTTAAAAGCGATGTAATTACACCCGATCGATACAGTTATGTCGATGTCGGCGAAAGGGATGAAGATAACCCCATGTCGTGGGATCAAATCACCCCCCTGATATACACAAAATGGCATGGCTACCTGAATTATAACGAAGTCATAAAACAGAGTCAGGATCGTGTGAACAATCATCCCATTTTTAAACTTGTTGACCAAGATGCAAAGTGGATCGAGCAACGTCAAAACGATAAAAGCATCGCCTTGAATTACAAAGAATATGTTTCAGAACTGGAAGCAGATCGGACTTATGCAGACCAATTTGATGCGGTAAAGGAATACAACAATAACTTGGAATTTACGATTGCTCCTGCAGAGCAAGAAAGGATTACGGCAGACAGCATCTTTCGTGAAAAAAGGGAACGCTGGTTTTCAGACTTGACAGGAGACTTCTATGTCGAAGAAGCTGTGAATATTTTGGATCACCTCAAAGTGGGAATCTATCAGCAAGAACCCCTTGCGAGAAAATAAACACAATACGATTGCAAAAAACAACCAACCGAGCGTTTTTATATGATCTGGGGAGTTACCTAGCCACTGGCTTTATTTTGATCTGTGTTGCCATATCTGTTTTAGCTTATGTCATTGCACCCGACAACTCGGTCAGTGCCAATCAAATGCATCTCTCCATACATTCTCAGTCGCCTGGGTTTAAGGTAAAGATGCTTCATGTACCCACTGCTGCTGATAAAGATCATTCTCGACTATCTATGTTGTTATTTGGCAACCCCAATGCTGGAAATCAATACCCGATTTCATCTTACCAAGTTGATGAAGATGGAATTTGGATTGAACATTTCAATTTTGATTCTTCTGGTCATCAGGAGTGGTTTCCGATCAATGCTTTTAACGGACTCGCGTCGCCTTTTGAAATCGTTGACCAGCATATCGCAGACCATAGGTTTGTGTTGGGAACAGACTTGTTCGGAAGAGACGTTCTTAGCCGTTTGTTGGTCGGAACACGGATTTCCCTTTCCATTGGCTTGATCTCGGTATTCATTTCGCTGATCGTCGGCATTTTTCTGGGTAGCTTAGGCGGATTTTATGGTGGTGTGGTTGACAAGATTGTCATGTGGATTATCAATGTCACTTGGTCAATTCCGACTTTATTGCTTGTGATTGCAATATCGGTTGCTTTAGGTAAAGGATTTTGGCAAGTTTTTATTGCTGTTGGTTTGACCATGTGGGTGGAGGTGGCTCGTATTGTTCGGGGTCAAGTGATGAGCATCAAAAACCGTCAATATGTAATTGCAACCCAGGTACTTGGATTTTCCACTTTCCGCACACTTTTTGGGCATATCCTTCCAAACGCTTTTGGCCCTTTGGTGGTCATCACCGCCTCCAACTTTGCAGCAGCAATTCTTATTGAAAGTGGATTGAGTTTTTTGGGAATAGGCGTCCAGCCACCGATTCCCAGTTGGGGCACAATGATTAAGGATCACTATCAATTTTTAGTAATGGGAAAACCTTATCTGGCATTGATCCCTGGGCTAGCCATTATGCTTTTAGTGAGCTCTTTTATGTTGATTGGCAATAGTTTGAGAGACCGTTTCGACCCAGTGAAACGCTAACTACCATTCGTTGACTCGATTGACATCGAGTTTCAAATAAATACCCAACAATAGACTAAATGCCAGTAGATTCGAACCACCGTAACTCAAATAGGGTAGCGGGATTCCTATGGTGGGGAGTAGACCGAGAACCATACCCAAATTAATACTAAAGTGAGCAAACAATAGGCATACGACGCAATAACAATAAATTCTACTGAAATTGTTTTTTTGTCGCCTTGATGTCAGGAGTATGCGAAGCATCAAAATCATAAACAGAACAACCACGACAAAAGAACCGACAAAGCCCCACTCTTCTCCAACAGTAGTAAAAATATAATCCGTCTGTTGTTCAGGAACAAAATTCCCTTTGGTCTGCGTACCCTCAAGAAAACCCTTTCCAAGCACTCCTCCAGATCCGATTGCAATTTGAGATTGATTGATGTTGTATCCAATCCCCTGGGTGTCCACTTCACGACCCAAAACAATGTTAAAGCGATCACGGTGGCGCTGTTCAAATACATTTTCAAATACAAAATCAACCGACTGAATAAATGCAGTAGCCAGAACAAGGGTTAAAAGTGTGGACAGAAGTCGTTTTCTGCGTCTCTTTCTATCCAGTCCAATAATATATACAAGACCCAATCCCAATACGATAGATGTTGCGATGGTGTTGCCAATCAAAAGAGTCATGATAAACAAAACGATAAGCCCAATACATGAAAGCAAATATTGAGATGGGAGTTTTTCTGTGTGTAAAACCAACAGAAAACTGAGGAACACCACCGTACTGCCAGGATCTGGTTGTGGCAAGATGATTAGTGCTGGCAGAAAGATTAGGACGAAGGACGTGAGTTGATCGGATAGTGTTGTTAAGTCTGTGTTGATTTCACTCAAGTTCTTGGTCAGAGCCAAGGCAGTGATTACTTTAGCAAATTCAGCTGGTTGAAAGCTAAAACCAGCGATTGAATACCATGATTTTGCTCCAGAGACTTCTTTTCCGAAGACAAAAAGACCGATGAGTAGAGCAAGTATGATCAAATAGAAAACACTAGAATAACGCTCATAGACCTTCACTTTTGGAAATTGAAGGAAGAAAATGAGGCCGATACTCAGAAGCCCAAAGAACAATTGCTTTCCAAACGTGTGATTCAAAGACAGCATGCTTTCCTCTTGCGTATGCCCAATGGAGTAAATGTTGATTAGGCCAATTGCCACCAAAGCGAAATACACCAAAAAGGTGTACCAATCAAACTTTAAAAGAAATTTGTTATTCATTGATTTCAAAAGGTTTACCGCTCAACGGCTTTTGATACTCATCTACTAAACTTCCGGTTACCATCCGATTTTCAAGATAGGTTCTTCTGACATTACCAGTGAGATATTTTTCAATGACCAAACTTGCGATTGGCGCAGCCCAACGCCCACCCCAGTATCCATTCTCCACAAAAACAGCGACAGCAATTTTTGGATTTTCTCTAGGGGCAAAGGCAACAAACATGGAGTGGTCGGTTAACTGTACTTTTTCGCCTTCTATTCTCACAAAATTTTCAACGGTTCCTGTTTTTCCACAGACTTCAACCCCTGGAACCCGAGCGATACGAGCAGTACCCCACTTGACAACATTGGACATGCCCTCTACAACTGGCTCAAAATGGATCGAGTCTATGGTTGTGTAGTTTGGGTTTCTGTATTTCTCAGCAATAGAATCTCGTTGAAGTTTCTTGACAAAATGAGGTTTGTAGAAAAATCCTCTATTTGCGATTGTTGCAACCATATTGGCCAACTGAATTGGGGTAGTTAGCACTTCACCTTGGCCAATTGAGTTGGAAAGTGAGGTTGTTGCTCCCCAGCGTTGGTTGGGATACCAGTAATTGTAATAATCGGAATTTGGAATAAACCCTTTTTGCCCAGTGGGGTGGTCGTACCCCAGATAATTTCCCATTCCGAAACTTTTGACGTGATTGCTCCATATGTCCATCCCCTTCTTTGGATCGTTAAAATGATCAATGGTGCGGCGATATACGTTGGCAAAATAGGTGTTACAAGAATTGTAAATCCCGCTGTTTAGTCGATTTTTAGTTCCGTAGCTACAATGGCATTTCATAAAGTCGTTTCGGCCGTAATAGTGCCCCTCATTACATTGCACGCGGAATCGGGGCGTAATTGCTTCCTCCTGAAGTGCAATCAGCGCATTGACGAGCTTAAATGGAGACCCAGGCGGATATTGACCTTGCAGCCCACGATCAAAAAGGGGACGGTTAATTGTGTCATTTTTTAAAACCGTGAAATTTTCAGATCGATTTCGACCTACCAATAAATCTGGGGGGTATGTCGGCGTACTTACGTTGACTAGAATCTCACCTGTTTCAGGCTCAATAGCAACGATACCTCCTCTTTTATTTTGTAAAAGTTTTTGCCCATACTCTTGAAGGGCAATATCAATCGTCAAGTAAATATCTTGTGCTTTTGTAGGTAGGGTGTCGAGCTCGCCTTTTTGATAGGGTCCAATCACTCGATTAAATTTGTCTCGTTGTAAATAGCGAACCCCTTTTACACCTCTCAACGTTTTTTCATAGGTTTTCTCAATTCCTTGGCGTCCAATCAATTCGCCAGATTGGTAATAAGGGTCTCTTCTGAGATCAAATCGATTGACTTCACTGATATATCCTAAAATATTAGAGGCAGAGGAAGTATTGTATTTTCGAACAGCCCTCTTTTGGACATAAAACCCACGGTATTTCCAGAGTTTCTCTTGCAGGGCAGCATAATCACTTTTTGATAATTGTGCCAGGAATACGGATGGTTTTCTTGTTGAATATGCACGAGCTTCTTTGATTTTATCAACGAGTAATTTTTTTTCAATCTTCAACAGATTACAGAACTCTATCGTATCAATTTTCTGCAACTGCCTCGGAATGACCATAAGGTCGTAGGTGGGTTGATTTTCGACAATCAGTGTTCCGTTTCGATCATAAATAAATCCGCGCTCTGGGTATATATATTCTTTCAACACAGAGTTTTGAAGAGATTGACTTTCGTAATCAGAACTAAAAACTTGTAAACTAAAGAGGCGAATTGTAAAAATTACACCACTGCTTAGAACAAGAACGAAAAGTAGGCTTTTTCTCATTGTTTATTCTTTCGCAACAAAAACATAATTGCAATTAAAAATAACAATGTAAAAAGACTTCCAAAAATAAATTGTTGTATAATCCGCACCCATTGCGTCCAGCTCGACACCCCAAAGACATAATACACCAGATGATGAACAAGGGCAATGTTCAAAGAATAAGCAGATAGAGCAAGCAGAGGAGTCTGTTGTAAGCGGATATTGACATAGCCGTGGTTTTTACCAAAAACCGATGTGATGATAAAAGGTCTGACAAAAGCTGCGGTAACACATGCCGCTGCTTGGATACCCATTGTTGAGTGGAGGATGTCTAAGTAAAGGCCGTAGAGAAAGGCAGCTAAAAGGTAAAAGGTTTGGTCGGCATCCGTAGGATAAAAGATCAAAAAAAGAAGTGTAACATGCGGAATCAACTGTGTGCCCAAATCAAATTGGTCAAATACCATCACTTGAAGAATGGGCAACAAAAAAAAGTAGGTAATAAAGGAATATGATCTACTTTTCATCAGTCGATTTTTGAACAGATTGAACTTCTACTGCTAGTGGATGATCGATAGCAAAAACCGTTCCCAAATTGGTCATATCTTGAAAAAGAGAAATTTCAATATCATAAAAACTTATCGAGGGGTCGTCAACAAAATTTGAAATTGACCCGATGGGAATATTCGGCGGAAAAATCGTTGACATCCCACCTGTTTGAATCGTATCACCGATTTTGATCGTAGCAGTTTTTGGAACGTCGAAAAGTTTCATTTTGGTTGGGTCATCTCCTGTCCAGGTTAAGCTTCCAAAGTGATTGCCGTTTTTTAGCTTTGCATTGATCTTCAAGTCTTTGTTTAAAATCGAAATTGCCTGCGCATAACGGTTCTGTACAAATTGCACAACCCCTACGATTCCTTGCGCAGTCACCAATCCCATTTCATTTTTAACCCCACTGTTTTTACCACCTTTTAGAGTAATGTAGTTATAGCTATTTATAAAAGAATTTCGAATGACTTGTAGAGGTATCGAGCTATAAGTTAATGTGTCAGAAGGGAGCTTTTCTTCAGAAAGAATTTGATCAAGCAGAACTTGATTTTCTTGCAGAAGGCGCTTGTTGGTTTCTCTTAGCTTGGCGTAACTGGAAAAAGAGTTGACAAGATCACTGAATTGCGCGCTAAAAAAGACACTCACATTTGCAACCAGACTGCGATGATATGCACTTGACTGTTGCAATAGGAAAATACTCAATGAAATAAGCAGTAGGAAAACCAAGCCGTTACGAAATCGAATAATGGCGTTGACGAGCTGCTGCATCGTTCAGCTATTTAACAAGGATTGTCTTGTATTGATCAATATTTTTAAGCGCGATTCCAGTTCCCCGAACAACGGCTCGCAATGGATCTTCAGCGATAAAAATTGGAAGATCAGTTTTTTGGGACAACCGCTTGTCTAACCCACGAAGCATGGAACCACCCCCAGCAAGGTAAACTCCTGTGTTGTAGATGTCTGCTGCAAGTTCTGGAGGAGTTTGTGAAAGGGTTTCCATAACAGAGTCTTCAATTCGTATGATGGATTTGTCAAGTGCCTTTGCAATTTCCCGATAAGAAATCACGGTTTCTTTGGGTTTACCTGTCAGCAAATCCCTTCCTTGAACGGTCATATCTTCTGGTGGGTTCTCCAATTCTTCTAGAGCAGAGCCAATCAAGATCTTTACCCGCTCTGCGGTACGCTCACCAACATATAAATTGTGTTGTGTACGCATGTAGTAAATGATGTCATTAGTAAACACATCACCAGCCACTTTAACCGACTTATCACAAACAATCCCCGAAAGGGCAATTACAGCAATTTCTGTTGTTCCTCCTCCGATATCGATAATCATATTCCCTTTGGGTTGCATGATATTTACGCCGATTCCTATGGCGGCTGCCATCGGTTCGTGAATCAAATACACTTCTTTTCCATTTACACGTTCAGCTGATTCGCGAACAGCTCGCATTTCAACCTCGGTGATTCCAGATGGAATACAGATTACCATGCGTAAAGCAGGAGTAAAAAATCGTTTTTTGAGTGCAGGAATGTTTTTGATAAACATACTGATCATCTGCTCGGAAGCGTCGAAGTCAGCAATAACACCATCTTTGAGGGGACGTATGGTTTTGATATTCTCATGTGTTTTTCCTTGCATCAAAGCAGCTTCATGCCCAACAGCAATAATTTTACTTGTTACACGATCACGTGCAACGATGGATGGACTATCAACAACCACATTGTCATTATGGATAATTAGGGTATTTGCAGTACCTAAGTCAATCGCAATGTTTTCAGTTAAGAAATCGAAAAAACCCATAATGAGTTAAAATTATAGTGTAATTATACGAATTAATGTTTAAAATGGCGTACCCCTGTCATCACCATGACCATTTGATTGGCATTGCAATAATCGATACTCTGTTGGTCTTTAATTGATCCACCTGGCTGAACGACAGCTTTTATACCCGCTTTGTGGGCAATCTCTACGCAGTCGGGAAATGGAAAAAACGCATCGCTTGCCATGACTGCTCCATCTAGATCAAATCCAAAGGTTTCTGCTTTTTTGATTGCTTGTCTAAGGGCATCGACTCTAGATGTTTGACCCGTCCCTGACGCAAACAATTGTAAGCCCTTTGCCAGTACAATGGTGTTTGATTTTGTGTTTTTACAGATGTTAGAGGCAAACAACATGTCTTCCACTTGATCTGTAGAAGGTTTTGTAGCAGTTGCCGTTTGTAGCATTTGCTCATGATCAATTACTTGATCTTTTTCTTGTACGAGGTATCCGTTGAGACAGCTCCGAACCAGTTTAACTGTATGTGTGTTTGTTTTTTGAGCCAATAAAATTCGATTTTTCTTGTTTTTGAGTAAGGTTAGTGCTTTCTCATCAAAGGATGGCGCAATGACGACTTCACAAAACAAGTCATGGATTTGTCGTGCTGTTTCGATATCAATCGGACGATTTGCAATCAAAATCCCGCCAAAAGCAGAGATTGGATCACCAGCTAGCGCAGCAGCATAGGCGTCACTGAGTGTGTTTCTAGTCGCAAGTCCACAGGCGTTGTTGTGCTTGAGAATGGCAAAGGTTGGATCGGTTTCCTCATGGGCTTCCATCAAGTTGAGCGCAGCATCAATATCCAGCAGGTTGTTATAGGACAATTCTTTTCCGTTGAGTTTATCAAACAATTGCTCTAGGTCGCCAAAGAAATATCCTTCCTGATGAGGATTCTCACCATATCGAAGCTGATGCCCCTTCTGAATACTGAGCTTTAATGATGACGATCCATTGTCAAAGTAGTTAAAAATGGCACTGTCATAATGAGAGGATACGTTAAATGAATGCTTTGCGAAATATTTGCGTTGCTCTAGAGTAAATGCTCCATTTTGATCGCCCAATAAAGAAGATAGCAACTTGTACTCTGATTTAGAAGCTACGCACACCACGTCGGCGTGATTTTTAGCTGCGGCTCGAATCAAGGCAATTCCGCCAATATCAATCTTTTCAATAATTTCTTGCTCCGTACCACCACCAGCTACAGTTTCTTCAAAAGGATACAAATCAACAATTACCAAGTCTATTGATGGAATTTCATAGGTGGAGAGCTCTTCCTGATCGCTGGTATGATTTCTTCGGTTGAGAATGCCGCCAAAAACTTTAGGGTGAAGGGTTTTTACACGCCCTCCTAAGATTGAAGGATAGTCCGTAATTGACTCCACGCGAATGACCTCGACTCCTAAGGAATCAATATAATCAGCAGTGCCCCCAGTGGAATAGATTGTAACGCCAAGTTGATGAAGTTTTTCAACAATGGGATCTAAACCTTTCTTGTCAAAAACGGAAATCAGTGCGGATGAAACGCGGATTGAATCTTGCATATGCCCCAAATAGGTTGCAAAAGTAGCAATTTTCAGGCGTATTCTAGGTTAAGATTATTTACTAAAACAAATGAATGGATACAAGATGATTCACCTCACCTAAAAAAGTGGCATCTTTTTCCGAAAACGCACGCAAGCGATTTGAGTCAATATCGATTTGTCCAATGTTGTTTTCGTTGACAAATAGTGGAATTACAATCTCGGATTTCACATCTAAGCTACATGCGATATAGTTGTCTTGTGCATTCACGTCATCAACGATAAAATTTTCATTGCTTAGCGCAACCTGACCACAAATCCCTTTTCCAAATGGAATGTGTGTGTGGTCTGTAGGCTCGCCAACATAGGCATTCAAAACCAGCTCTTTTTTTTCTGGGTGGTGCAAATAATAACCCACCCAGTCATAGTGTTCAATGTGATCAAAGAGAAGTTGACATATATATTGTAATCCTTCCGATTGGCTTACACCCGAGCTGAGCTTTTTGTCGATTATATTGAGTAATGAATCAAATGTCATAGAAAAAAAACTGCCCCTTTCGGGGCAGTGATTTTATTGGTGTGATGTTACATCATTCCCGGCATACCACCACCCATTGGCGGAGCAGCAGGAGGTGCATCTTCTTTGATATCTACCAAAGCACACTCAGTTGTAAGTACCATCCCAGCAACAGAAGCCGCATTTTCCAAGGCCACACGAGTTACCTTTTTGGGATCGATAATCCCAGCATCTTGCATGTCGACGTAAGCCTCTGATTTGGCATCATAACCAAAATTAGCTTTCCCTTCTTCTACTTTTGACACAACAACTGATCCCTCACCACCAGCATTGGATACGATTGTTCGTAAGGGTGCTTCTACAGCACTGTACACAATTTGATTTCCAGTTGCTTCATCTGGGTTTTCAGTTTTGATCTTTTGAATGACTTTACGCGCATTGAGCAAAGCGACGCCACCACCAGAGACGATTCCCTCTTCTACAGCAGCACGAGTTGCATGTAATGCATCATCAACACGGTCTTTCTTTTCCTTCATTTCAACTTCCGATGCAGCGCCGACATAAAGAACAGCTACACCACCAGCCAACTTTGCCAATCGTTCTTGGAGCTTTTCTTTGTCGTAGTCAGAAGTTGTCGTTTCGATTTGCGCTTTGATTTGGTGAACTCGCGCTTTGATGGCTTCTGCGTCTCCAGCTCCATTGACGATGGTTGTGTTGTCTTTATCAATGGTTACTTTTTCTGCAGTACCAAGCATATCGATGGTTGTGTTTTCGAGTGTGAACCCACGTTCTTCAGAAATTACGGTTCCGCCAGTAAGGATTGCAATATCTTCAAGCATGGCTTTGCGACGGTCTCCAAAACCTGGTGCCTTCACGGCAGCAATTTTTAGTGTCCCTCTTAGCTTATTTACTACAAGGGTCGCCAATGCTTCTCCGTCCACATCTTCCGCTACGACCACAAGTGGTTTGCCAGTTTGTGCAACGGGTTCTAAGACGGGTAAAAGATCTTTCATCGTAGAGATCTTTTTGTCAAACAACAAGATATATGGGCTCTCGAGGTCTGCTTCCATTTTCTCGGAGTTTGTTACGAAATACGGTGACAAATACCCACGATCAAACTGCATTCCCTCCACGACATCTACGTAAGTGTCGGTTCCTTTGGCTTCCTCAACGGTGATAACACCTTCCTTACCAACTTTTTCAAAAGCTTCTGTGATAAGGGTTCCTATCGTTTCGTCATTATTGGCTGAAATTGACGCAACTTGCTTGATTTTTTCGGATGAATCACCCACTTGCACCGCTTGCTTATCGAGGTCTTTTACAATGGCTTCAACAGCCTTGTCTACCCCACGCTTCAAATCCATTGGGTTTGCACCAGCAGCTACGTTTTTGAGACCTTCATGCACAATGGCTTGCGCCAAAATTGTAGCAGTAGTTGTCCCGTCGCCAGCCAAATCATTTGTTTTGGATGCAACTTCTTTTACCATTTGAGCACCCATGTTTTCAAGGGCATCTTCGAGCTCTACTTCCTTAGCAACAGTCACACCATCTTTAGTGACTTGCGGACCACCAAAAGACTTGTCGATAATGACATTTCTGCCCTTAGGTCCAAGAGTAACTTTTACAGCATTTGCAAGGGCATCTACGCCCCGTTTAAGCCCTTCGCGAGCTTGTACATCAAATTGAATATCTTTTGCCATTTTTATTTTGTTTATACAATTGCAAGTATGTCGCTTTCACGCATGATTAAATAATCTGTTCCGTCGAGCTTAAGCTCTGTTCCGGCGTATTTTCCATAAAGAACGGTGTCCCCAACTTTTACTGTGATTGGATCGTCTTTCGTACCAGGACCTACAGCGGCTACCGTTCCTTTTTGCGGTTTTTCTTTAGCAGTATCTGGAATAATAATCCCCGAAGCAGTTTTTGTTTCAGCTTCAAGTGGGGTTACAACCACCCTGTCGGCTAAAGGTTTTATATTTAATTTACTCATAATTTGGTATACATTTTTGTTTTTGTTTGGCACGAATCGTGCCAATGAATCTTTTATGAAATCATCTGCCAAA
This sequence comes from Flavobacteriaceae bacterium, assembly GCA_964229535.1. Taxonomy (GTDB): domain Bacteria; phylum Bacteroidota; class Bacteroidia; order Flavobacteriales; family Flavobacteriaceae; genus UBA724. The sequence continues at coordinate 13,408 of CAXRDL010000066.1, forward strand.
TCGTGACATAATGGCATTTTGTTTTACATATTTGGAATGCTTACTCAGATGGAATTTCTTCAGGAAGAATCTCTGGTAATTCCTCTGGAATTTCTTCAGGGATAGTCTCTTCAATGGCTTCGTCACTCAACAAACTAGAGTCTTCAAGAGTACCGGGACGCGATATCATTGAGTTTGACAATAGAATGAGTACCAATAATAAAGTAGCCAGCACCCATGTACTTCGATCTAGGAAGTCTGAGGTGTTTTGTACGCCTCCAATCTGTTGTCCGCCACCACCAAAAGATGAAGAAAGACCGCCCCCCTTTGGGTTTTGAACCATGATAACAAGCACCAAAAGAAATGATACGATGATGATTAGAGTGATAAAAATGGAAAATGTACTCATATTTAATTATTTCGACTCTTCTGCTTTGATTTGTTTAATATGGTCTGCAAATAAACTACTTTTTTCTGGATATTTCAAAGAGAGAATCTTGAACGCTTTCTTCGCCTCATCATACTTTTTTTGTTTCCAATATAAATGTGCAAGCGTTTCTGTCATGATTTCATTTTTTGACAGTGGATTCTCTTTAGACAGGTCCTTTATCGTAGCGGTATTTTTTGTGGGATTAATTTTTGCATTTTGCACCAAGAAATCATCGATCCAGTCAAATTTCGACGGCATTCGATCTGAGGTTTTGTCGTCGATTAGTTCCAGCCATTGCAAGAATGAATGCAAATTATTTTCATTTGGAACCGAGATTTGTTGTTGATCATTTTCCACACTTTGCGCAAGATTTTCTAAATGTTGATACAGAACATTTCGCTGAGTGGTTTGCAACGCACAAGCTCGAAGGGCATGTTTATACCCTTTTTGATTTGTGGCTTTGAGGATGTCCAATTCCAGGACACGTGCAGCCATAAAATACGGATATTCCTTGATGATTTTTTTGACCGATAATAGTGCTTTATCAGGTTCGTTTTTCGCCAAACTCTGCAACTCTTCAATGGTTTGCTTTTCGTTTACCATTTGGCGAGGGATTGGTTAAAGATATCTTGGGTAATGCGCTCAAAAATTTCTTCATGGGCATCTGCTTTCACACTTTGTAGTTGTGTCGTATCTGCAAAATCATAAAAATGGGAAAATCTTTTTTCAAAATTATCCTCTTCATTATTGGTGTTGATGTAGCGAACGTTGATGGAGATTGTCAATCTGTTTTGGGCTGCTGTTTGTTGGGCAGTAGCTGTTGTTGGCGTTACCCGATATTCTGTGATTTCACCTTCGTAAATCAAATCTCCATTGACTCCTGTAAGCTCTAAATTTGTTTGATTTAGCAATACCTCTTGCATGGCATTTGTAAAATCTCTGTCAAGTCCTGGTTCGAAGGTTGATCCTATTGAATTGGCTGCGTCGTTTGAGAAAAGGTTGACTTGGACGGTTTCCGCATTTTCAGGAATAGAGGCCCCAGTAAATGAATAAAATTTACATCCAAATACGAATAAAGACAAACAAAATAGTATGGCTTTTCTCATTACAAATTGATATCAAATTGTTTGATTTTCCGATAAAGTGTACGTTCAGATATACCGAGTTCGTCGGCAGCGGCTTTGCGTTTACCGTTGTTGCGTTCCAGTGCTTTTTTGATGAGTTCGAGTTCTTTGTCGATTAGACTCAGGGTTTCTTCTTCCTCGATTTCTTCGGCATAGTCAAAGTTATCATCTGTCTTTTTTGGATAGGAGTTGGTCTCGTTTGCTGAAGGGAGTAAACGTTCTGGCGGGCTTTGTTCTTCGCCATAAATTTTTTGAATCAGACCTTCATTGTCCGAACGAACCTGTTCTGTACTTGAAGAATTCATCAACTCCAAAGTGAGCTGCTTTAAATCGTTTAAGTCAGATTTCATGTCAAACAACACTTTGTATAAAATTTCCCGTTCTGAACCAAAATCACTCCCACCACCAGAAGGCGAGGGAACTATGGCCGGTAAGCGTGTGTTATGGTCTGGCAGGTATAGTCCCAAGGAGTCGACTCCAATAGCACGATCTTGTTCCAAAACAGATAGTTGTTCGGCTACATTGCGAAGTTGTCGAATATTCCCATGCCATTGTTGTCTTTCCAGGAGTTTCTGTGCTTGTTCGTCCAAACGCACAGTTGGCATTTTATACTTCTGTGCAAAATCTGCTGCAAACTTGCGGAACAGCAAATGAATATCTCCATTTCTTTCTCGCAAAGGGGGCAGTACAATTTCGACTGTACTCAAACGATAAAACAAGTCTTCCCGAAATTTACCTTGCTGAATGGCTTTGGGCATATCAAGATTCGTAGCTGCTACGATTCGCACATTGGTTTTTTGGACTTGAGAAGAACCGACTTTCAAAAACTCACCATTTTCCAAGACTCGCAACAAGCGGACTTGTGTGGTTAAGGGCAATTCGCCAACTTCATCCAGAAATATGGTACCTCCATCAGCTTCTTCAAAATAGCCGCTTCGTGAGGAGGTAGCACCTGTAAAGGCTCCTTTTTCATGACCAAACAGTTCCGAATCGATTGTTCCTTCAGGAATAGCACCACAATTGACTGCGATAAACTTGCCGTGTTTTCGCAAAGAAAGTTGATGAATGATTCGAGGAATACTCTCTTTACCGACTCCACTTTCGCCAGTTACCAAAACAGAAATATCGGTTGGTGAGACTCGAATCGCTTTCCCAATTGCTCGATTGAGCTGGGGGTCATTCCCAATGATTTCAAAGCGTTGTTTGATCGATTGAATTTTGTCCATGTCTATACGGCTTTACCGATTAGTGTTGCAGATGTGCAATCTTCGATTTTTACATTTACAAAATCTCCAACATTAAAGTTTTCCTTGGGGAAAACAACTACTGTATTTTGTTGATTTCGTCCACTCCAGTGTTCTTTTGATTTTTTGGATTCTTTTTCGATCAAAACTTCTACTGTTTGACCAACAAACTGCTGGGTTCGATACAAACCGTGTTGTTGTTGTCGTGCGACAACCTCTTGCAAGCGTCGTTTTTTGACATCCTCTGAGATGTTATCTTCAAGATTTTTAGCGGCTGGAGTTCCTGGGCGTTCTGAGTACATAAACATAAAACCAAAGTCGTATTTGACATAGTCCATCAAACTGAGAGTGTCTTGGTGATCTTCTTCGGTTTCATTCGGAAATCCACTGATCATATCCTGTGAAATTCCACAGTCAGGTAGTATTTTGCGAATATGATCAATCAGTTCAATATACTCTGCTCTGGTGTGTTGCCGGTTCATCGCTTCCAAAACGAGATCGCTACCAGACTGTACGGGTAAGTGAATGTAGTTGCAAATGTTTTTGTGTTTGCGCATCACATACAGAACATCCACGGTCATATCTTGGGGATTAGATGTGGAGAATCGGATACGCATATTAGGTTGCTCGCTGGCAACCATATCGAGAAGTTTGTCAAAGGTTATTGCCGTTTTCTTTTGGAGGTCTGATGCCTTGCGAAAATCTTTTTTGGGACCACCTCCATACCATAAATAACTATCGACATTCTGACCGAGAAGGGTAACTTCTTTATATCCTTTATCGGCTAGATCTTTCATTTCTTTTAAGATACTTTTTGGGTCACGACTGCGCTCTCTCCCTCGTGTGAATGGTACCACACAGAAAGTACACATATTATCACAACCTCTTGTAATCGATATAAAGGCAGTCACCCCATTCGATTGTAGACGAACAGGCCGAATATCCCCATAGGTTTCTTCTTTAGATAAAATTACATTAACGGCATCTCTCCCTTCCTCTACCTCTTTGACCAGACTGGGAAGGTCTTTGTAGGCATCTGGCCCTGCAACGAGGTCTACAATTTTTTCCTCTTCAAGGAATTTTGATTTGAGTCGCTCCGCCATACAACCCAATACCCCAACTTTTACATTGGGATTACTTTTTTTGATCCCGTTAAATTGCTCCAATCGGTTTCTGACCGTTTGTTCTGCTTTTTCACGAATCGAACAGGTGTTTATAAGCACCAAGTCAGCTTCTTTTAGCTCGCGGGTGGTTGCATAGCCAGCTTTTCCTAGAATCGATGCAACGATCTCACTGTCAGAAAAATTCATCTGACACCCATAGCTTTCGATATACATCTTTTTGCCATGGCTTTTTGAACCTTGGACATCATGGATTTCTCCATTGTACTGGTTGGGATTTTTATCGTGTTGGGTTTCAGAGTACAAATGATCTGTTTTAGTTGTAAATGCAAGCAAAAATACAAAAATACAGACATTTTGTCAGTATTTCTATGCGATCCATCCATTTACTTGCTAGCGTGGGAGTCGTTTTTTGAGCTTTCCATATACAAAAGTCCCCAGCGTCGCAAAGAAAAATAACACCAAAATAGGAAGATAACCCGCTCCTAAAAGAACAAAAATTGGACCAGGGCAAGCTCCCACGAGTGCCCAGCCAAGCCCAAATACAATACCCCCATATAGATTACTTTTTAGCGCCTTTTCTTTATCCGCAATCACAATAGGTTGTCCGGAAAACGACTTGATTCCAAAACGTTTGATGCTTTGGGTAATAACAACCCCCAAAACAAGAGCTGACCCGATGATGCCATACATATGGAAGGATTTGAATTGGAACATTTCATAGATGCGAAACCACGAGGCCGCTTCAGATTTAAACAAAGTAATTCCAAATAGGATTCCGATGATAAAATAGCGTATCGTTCTCATAGGATATAGCAAATTAGAAAGTGATTCATAATAATTCCACCAATAAAAAATCCGATGACTGCAACCAAGGATGGTAGTTGAAGGTTGCTCAAGCCCGAAATCGCATGGCCAGATGTACAGCCACCAGCGTAACGAGCTCCAAATCCGACCAGAAATCCACCAACAGCTAGAATTGACAAAGACTTCCAGTCGGTCCAGCTAGCACTCCCAAACAATCTTTCTGGCATATACGCCTGACCTGCGTCAACGATGTTGAGTTCTTGGAGTTGAAGGATAACATCAGGGTGCAGATCAACCGCAGTCTGGGTGGATAAAAATTGTGCACCGATCAAACCACCTACAAAAGCGCCTAATATAACTATGATATTCCAGCCTTGGGACTTCCAGTCATAGTCAAAAAAAGGAGTGGATTTTCCAGCACCAAATGCAGCACAAATCGTTCTGAGGTTTGAAGACATTCCAAATTTTTTTTCGCTCAACAAAAGCAATAACATAACAAAAGCAATAAGAGGCCCACCTATATACCAGGGCCAAGGGTCATATATCCAATTCATA